>NZ_JAUFNS010000022.1:0-81260 GCF_041060445.1 Pseudomonas sp. W2-17
CGGCGCCTTGTTTGGTTGTTTGTTGCGGCGGGTGGCGGGTTGTCTGGGGGTTGTTATTGGGCTCACTTCCCCCCAGCCCTAGAACCCACACTCCTACATGGAGCAAGCGGTGTTACGGCTTACTTGGCAGACTTGATCGCAGCGCCCAGCTTCTTCGCCGCGTCGGCCGGATCGGCTTTCGGGTCGTTGATGAAGTTGGTTACGACGTCAAAGAACGCGCCCTGCACGGCCAGTGTGGTGGCCATGTTGTGCGCCATGCTTGGTTGCAGGCCGCCGGTTTTGGCGTCAGCCAGGAAGTCCTTGGCAGCGGTCTGGGCGCACGAGTCGAAACCGTACTTGCCCATGTCAGCCAGCATGTCGTTGCGAACAGGAATCGAGCCCTTGTTGATGCTGAAGACTTTCTGGAAGTTTTCACCCAGCACGACCTTGGCGATGTCCTGCTGACCGGCAGCAGTACCCGCGTCCTTCTGCTTGAACACAGCCAGGGAGTCGATGTTGTAGGTGAATGCCTTGTCGGTGCCCGGGAACGCTACGCACTCGTAGTCCTTGCCGGCGACTTTCTTGGCGGCGGTCCATTCACTCTTGGCCCAGTCACCCATGATCTGCATGCCGGCCTTGCCGTTGATGACTTTGGCGGCTTCCAGGTTCCAGTCCTGGCCTTTGCCGTCGACATCCATGTAGGTGGCGACTTTCTTCAGTTCGGTCAGCGACTTGACCATTTCAGGACCGGTCAGCGCACCGTTGTCGAGGTCGACCAGTGCCTTCTTGTAACCGTCAGCGCCCATGACAGAGAGAACGACGGCTTCAAAAACGGTGCTGTCCTGCCAAGGCTGGCCTCCGTGGGCCAGAGGGATGAAGCCTGCCGCTTTGAGCTTGTCGCCCGCTGCGTAGAATTCTTCGAGGGTGGTAGGGGCTTTTTCGATACCGGCTTTCTTGAAGACTTCCGGGTTGATCCACAGCCAGTTGACGCGGTGGATGTTCACCGGAACAGCGACGTAATCACCTTCGTACTTCACGGTGTCGGAGACTTTCTTGTCCAGCAGGCTGTCCCACTTCTCCTCTTTGGAGACGTTTTTCAGCACGTCGGTATCAAGCAGGCCGGTAGAGGCCCATTCCTGGATGTCCGGGCCTTTGATCTGGGCAACGCCAGGCGGGTTGCCAGCAACGGCGCGGCTCTTGAGCACAGTCATTGCAGTTGCACCGCCGCCGCCTGCAACGGCGCCGTCTTTCCAGGTGAAACCGTCTTTTTCAACTTGCGCGCGGAGCACATCGACAGCGGCTTTTTCGCCACCGGACGTCCACCAGTGCACAACTTCGACAGTGCCTTTGGCATCAGCCGCCATGGCGCTCAGAGGCAACAACGAGGCGAGGGAAATAAGTGCAGCGAGACGGGAAATCGAATTCATATCTGACCTTTCTTGTTGTTATGCATGAGCAAGTCGTGGCGCTTGCGCTGCGTGGATTCTAACCAAGGGGTTAGAGCGGACGGTAACGAAGGGATGCGCAAATGTCACAGAGCTGTGACATTGAGGAAAGGGACCGGATTACTCCACACCACGCGGCAGATAGAGTGTGACCCGCAACCCGCCTTCGCGCATGTTCTGCAAGGTCACTTCGCCGCCATGGCTGTGGGCAATATTGCGGGCGATTCCGAGCCCTAGCCCATAGCCCTGCTGGTGTTTGCCGGCCAGCCGGAAGTGCGGCTCGAAGACCTGTTCCATTCGCTGTTCAGGCACGCCCGGGCCTTCATCTTCGACGTGAAGAATGAACGCATCGGCGTCGTCTTCAACGAACAGGTGCGCACGGTCGCCGTATTTGATGGCGTTGTCGATCAGGTTGCCCATGCACCGGCGCAGCGCCAGGGGCTTGCCGTAGTACATCGACATCGCCTTACCGTGCAACGTGACACGACCCGCACCGTCGGCAGAGAGATAGGGCTCGATCAGGCAATCCAGCGCGTGATTGAGGTCGACCGGCTCGATGTTCTCGTGAATGTCGGTGTCCTTCACGCACTGCAACGCGCCTTTGACCAGCAACTCCAGCTCATCCAGGTCACGGGTGAATTTGGCCTGCATCTGTTCGTCTTCGAGCAGCTCGACGCGCAGCCGCAAGCGAGTGATCGGGGTGCGCAGGTCGTGGGAAATCGCGCTGAAGAGCTGGCCGCGTTCGGTCAGGTAACGGCTGATGCGATCGCGCATGGTGTTGAACGCGCGGGTCACTTCCACCACTTCACTGCCGCCGCCCTCCACCACCGGCTCGACGTCTGCACCCAACGACAGATCCCGCGCAGCATGGGCCAGACGCTTGAGCGGACCGCTTTGCCAATGCACGAGCAGACCGATGAAGACCAGCAGAAAGATACTGGTCAGCGCGATGAACCAGACCTGCTGGGAGGGCAGACCCTCCGACTCGAGCATGGTGTAGGGCTCAGGCAGCAGCGAGGCGATGTACAGCCATTCCCCCGGCGACAGCTCGATCTGCGTGACCAGCACGGGCGGGTTCACCGGTTCGAGGGTCAGCGCGTAATGGGCCCATGAGCGTGGCAGCTCGTCGAGCCTCAGGCCGCTGTTGAAAATGCGCAGGTCTTCGGGACGCACGAAGCGCACGAGGATGTCGGGATCAGCGCCCAGGTTCTGCCGCAGTACCTGACCGACCACATCGATGACCGCTGTTTTGCGCACGGTAGGCTCAAGCACCTGCATTTCCAGCGGACGATCGTTGAGCGAGACGAAGAAACGCGTGCCGCCCATGCTGCGCAGCTGATCGAGCACCAGCGGCCGGAACGCGACCGGCAGCGAGCGGAAGTAACTCACGCTCGCCGCCATGGAAAAACCCAGACTGCGGGCGCTGGTGACCAGGCCTTCCATCTGCGTGGCGCGCAATTGCGAGAGCCAGATCAGGCTGGACAGGGTTTGCGCCAGCAACACGGCGAGCAAGGTCAGCAGCAGCATGCGTCCGAGCAGCGAACGCGGCACCGGCAAGCGGCGTTTCCTGTCGGTCACCATTGAGTATCAGTAACCGTTGCCGGCTTGGGGCAGCACATTGGCCGCCAGCAGATAGCCACTGCCTCGCACGGTGCGGATCAATCGCGGCGCCTTGCCAGTGTCACGCAAACGCTGACGCAGGCGGCTGACCGCCATGTCGACGATGCGCTCCAGCGGCATCAGCTCACGGCCGCGGGTGGCGTTGCCGATGGTGTCGCGATCAAGGATCTGTTGGGGGTTGTCGAGGAACAGCTTGAGCAGCGCGAAATCGGCGCCGGACAAGATCACCTCTTCGCCGTCGTTGTGAAACAGCCGATGGCTGACCATGTCCAGCCGCCACTCATCGAACACCAGCACTTCACCGCCGCTGCGCTCCTGGCCGAACTGGGCGCGGCGCAACAGGGCCTTGATCCGGGCCTGAAGTTCGCGTGGGCTGAAGGGTTTGGCCATGTAGTCATCGGCGCCAAGTTCCAGCCCGATAACGCGATCGGCCTCGTCGGAGCTGGCGGTGAGCATGATGATGGGAATATGCGGCTGACGCGGATGCTGCCTGACCCAGCGACACAAGCTGAAGCCGTCTTCATCGGGGAGCATGACGTCGAGGATCAGCAGGTCGCTGGCCTCTTCGTTGAACGCCTGACGAAACTCGGCCCCATCGCCGACCGTGCGCACCTGAAAACCGGAACGGCTCAGGTAGGCTTGCAGCAACTCGCAAATCTCCTGGTCATCGTCGACCACCAGAATCGATTTACTGACAGCGTTCACATGGTCGTCCTTGTGAGCAATGGATTGTTGTTATAGGTGGGGCAGTTGCAAGCTTCAAGCCGCAAGCTCAAAGCTGCAAGTCAGACGTGCACGGTCTTTACTTGCAGCTTGCCGCTAGCGACTCGCCGCATATTGATCCAGCGCCACGCCTGCGCCCATCAGGCCGGGGTACTCGGCCGTGACCAGCCAGACCGGCACGTCATTGAAGTAATCCTTCATCAGTCCCTTCTCGGCGAACGCCTTGTTGAAGCCGCTCTGCATGAAGAAATCAACGAACCGCGGGATTACGCCACCGGCAATATACACGCCGCCGCGTCCGCCGACAGTCAGTACGTTGTTGCCCGCCACGCGGCCAAGGAATACACAGAACTGCTCGAGCACCGCGCTGGCGACCGGATCGCCTTTGAGCGCCGCCGAGGTAATGGCCGCCGGGGATTTGAGTTCCGGCTCGATCTCGTCCAGTCCGCAGCTGACTTGATACAGCAACAACAGCCCGGCGCCACTCAAAATCGTCTCGGCGCTGACGTGCTCATGGGTTGCCATCAACCGCATCCACAGCAGGGCTTCGCGAGGCGTACCGATCGGCAGATCAACGTGACCGCCCTCCCCGGGTACGGCTGACCAGCGGGCTTCGCCAGAGCGGATCAACGTGCCGACGCCAAGGCCGGTGCCTGGCCCGATCACCACCCGCGCGCCGCGAGGATCGCCCTTGCCATGACGCACGGTCAGGTACTCGTTGTCCTTCAGGCGGGTCATGCCCAAGGCCATGGCGGTGAAGTCGTTGACCAGGATCAGGTGGTCGATCTTCAGCTCGGCGCAGAATGTCTGCCGATTAATCTTCCAGTGACTGTTGGTGAAGTGGAAATCGTCGCCGGTCACCGGCCCGGCCACGGCCAGGCAAATGGAAGTGACATCACCGCGCTGCAATTCCAGGTCCTGCAGATAGACCGTCAGGGCCTTTTCAGGACTGGCGTAATCGACCGTCGCGAATACGCGAATCGAATGCAACTGGTCGTCTTCCCAAATGGCAAACCGCGCATTTGTGCCGCCGATATCACCCACCATCGCCAATGTCACTTGAGCGTCTCCAGATTCGAAGTAAAGGCGCTGGCGCCCTTCTCTGCCGAGCTGAAGGCCATGCGCATGAAGCCGAACAATTCACGCCCGCTGCCCACGTTATGGGACAGGCGACCGATCGCCGGTTCTCTGGCGGCCAATTCTGCCGGTTCGACCAGAACTTGCAACGTTCCTTTCACGCCATCGACACGAATGAGATCCCCATCACGCACCAACGCCAGCGGTCCGCCATCAGAGGCTTCCGGGCAAACGTGAATCGCCGCCGGAATTTTTCCGGAGGCGCCGGACATGCGCCCGTCAGTAATGAGCGCCACCTTGAAGCCACGGTCCTGCAGCACGCCCAGGAACGGCGTCATCTTGTGCAGCTCCGGCATGCCGTTGGACCGCGGCCCCTGGAAGCGCATCACCGCCACGAAATCGCACTCCAGCTCACCGGCCTTGAAAGCGTCGGCAAGGTCCTGCTGGTCTTCGAATACCTTCGCGGGGGCTTCGACGATCTGATGCTCCAGCGCAACGGCGGAGACTTTCATCACGCCACGGCCCATGTTGCCTTCCATCACCCGCAGGCCGCCCTCGGCCGAGAACGGACGTGCGATCGGACGCAGGACGTTTTCGTCGAGGCTTTCGACCGGGCCGTCGCGCCACACCAGTGTGCCTTCTTCCAGGAACGGCTCCTGGGTGTAGCGACGCAGACCACGGCCCATGACCGTGTTGACGTCTTCGTGCATCAGGCCCGCGTCGAGCAGCTCACGGATCAGGAACGACATGCCGCCGGCAGCCTGGAAGTGGTTGATGTCGGCTTTGCCGTTCGGGTAGACGTGGGACAGCGTCGGCACGACTTCCGACAGATCGGCCATGTCCTGCCACGTCAGTTGAATGCCCGCGCACTGGGCAATCGCCGGCATGTGCAGCGTGTGGTTGGTAGAACCGCCCGTCGCGTGCAGGGCAACAATCGAGTTGACCAGCGAACGTTCGTCCACAATCTCTCCGAGAGGGATGAAGTCGCCGCTTTGTTTGGTCAGACGCGTGACCTGAAATGCCGCCTCGCGTGTCAGGGCATCGCGTAGCGGTGTGTAGGGATTGACGAAAGAGGCGCCCGGAAGATGCAGACCCATGACTTCCATGAGCAACTGATTAGTGTTCGCCGTGCCGTAGAACGTGCAGGTGCCCGGGCCGTGGTAGGACTTCATCTCCGAGTCCAGCAGCTCTTCGCGGGTCGCCTTGCCTTCGGCGTAGCGCTGACGCACGTCGGCTTTCTCCTTGTTGGAGATGCCCGAGACCATCGGCCCGCCCGGCACGAAGATCGTCGGCAGATGACCGAAACGCAGCGAGCCCATCAGCAGGCCCGGAACGATCTTGTCGCAAATGCCCAGCATCAGCGCGCCGTCGAACATGTTGTGGGACAACGCCACCGCCGTTGCCATCGCAATGACTTCTCGGCTGGCGATACTCAATTCCATGCCCGGCTCGCCCTGGGTGACACCGTCACACATGGCCGGAACGCCACCGGCAAACTGCCCCACCGAGCCAATTTCGCGCAGCGCTTTTTTGATCTGTTCGGGGAAGTGTTCGTACGGCTGATGCGCCGAGAGCATGTCGTTGTAGGAAGAGACGATGGCAATGTTGGCCGCATTCATCATGCGCAGGCTGTTCTTGTCTTCGGGACCACATGCCGCGACGCCGTGGGCGAAGTTGGCACATTGCAACTTGCCGCGCATCGGCCCGTCGCTCGCCGCACCCCGGATCAATTGCAGGTAGCGTTGACGGGTTTCACGGCTGCGAGCAATCAGCCGTTCGGTTACCTCAAGGACGCGGGGATGCATGTCATGGACTCCAGGCTAGCGATGTGGTCACTCGTTCAGGCGCTTTCACCAGGCTGCGATCAAATCCGTGGCTCAGACGAGAGCGGCGGCAAGCACTTGATTTTCAGCCAGTTGTGACGGCCAGACGGGTTTCTATTTGTAGATAAAACAAAATACTGCCACTAAAAGGGGTTGTTTTCTATTTTTATGAGAATAATCTTGTAATTCCAACAACAAATTCTTGAGGACGGGTGTATGACTCTCCGCATCGCAATCAATGGCTTTGGCCGAATCGGCCGCAACGTCCTACGCGCACTCTATACCCAAGGCTACCGCCAGGACCTGCAAGTCGTCGCCATCAATGACCTGGGCGACAGCGAGATCAACGCCCACCTCCTGAAATTCGACACCGTGCACGGGCAATTCGACGGCACTGTTGAACACGATCAGGAAAGCCTGACCGTCAATGGTGACCGAATTGCGGTCAGCGCGATTCGCAACCCGGCCGAGCTGCCTTGGAAATCCCTGGACATCGACGTGGTGTTCGAATGCACCGGCCTGTTCACCGATCGCACCAAGGCTGCTGCCCACATCACCGCCGGCGCCAAGAAAGTGATTATTTCTGCACCGGCCAAAGGCGCCGATGCGACGATCGTCTACGGCGTTAACCATGATGTGCTGCGCCAATCCCATCAGGTCATCTCCAACGCATCCTGCACCACCAACTGCCTGGCGCCGGTCGCTCAGGTGCTGAACCGTGAACTGGGCATCGAGAGCGGTCTGATGACCACCATCCACGCCTACACCAACGACCAGAACCTGATCGACGTCTACCACACCGACCCGTACCGCGCGCGTTCGGCTACCCAGTCGATGATCCCGAGCAAGACCGGCGCTGCCGAAGCGGTCGGTCTGGTGCTGCCGGAACTGGCGGGCAAGCTGACCGGGATGGCCGTGCGTGTGCCGGTGATCAACGTGTCGCTGGTCGACCTGACCATTCAGCTCAAGCGCGACGCGACGGCCGAAGAAGTCAACGCGATCATGAAAGAAGCGGCCCAGCATTCGAAAATCCTCGGCTACAACACCCTGCCGCTGGTGTCCCACGACTTCAATCACAACCCGCTGTCGTCGATCTTCGATGCGAACCACACCAAAGTCAGCGGTCGCCTGCTGAAGGTGCTGGCGTGGTACGACAACGAATGGGGCTTCTCCAACCGCATGCTGGATAACTGCCTGGCGTTGATGAACGCCGAGTAAGTAACGAGATCATTCTGTGCAGGAGCGAGCTTGCTCGCGAAGACGGACTTCTGGCCGCTGGACAGTCAGCGGATTTACCAGGCCCTTCGCGATCAACTCCCTCCCCGGTAATGACTGCCGTCCCGGTGAACGGCCCTTACAATCTGTGCAAATCCCTGCCTTGACCTGACGTCCAGATGATAAGCATTATCATCTACTGAATTCCCGTCGGGTGTCCCCGTGACTCAGTCGCACTTCAATACCGTCTTCCTCGCCCGGCGAACCATGCTGTTGCGCACGCTTCAGCGCATGGTCCGCAATCACACCACCGCCGAAGACCTGCTCCAGGAAACCTACCTGCGTGTCACCCGCGCGCTCACCGAGCGAGCCATCGAACACCTCGAACCCTTCGTCTTCCAGACCGCGCGCAATCTGGCCCTGGATCATCTGCGCGCCCGCCGCGTTCACGCGCGCACCATCAATGACGATGCGCCCATCAGCGATATTCATAATGTCGTCGCCCCTCACTCCGCGCTGGAGGACGCCGCCCACGCCAACCGTTTGCTGGAAAGCCTGAGCGCGAGCCTGGAAACCCTGTCGCCCCGGCAGCAGAAAATCTTCACCCTCAGCCGGCTCCATGGCGCGAGTTATCTGGAGATCGCCGAACAGTTGGGGGTGTCCACCAGCACCGTGCAAAAAGAACTCAAGCTGGTCATGACCCTTTGCATGAGTGTGGCCGCGCGTCTGGATCACTGAGCTTCACCCGTCAGAATCGTCAGCTGGCGCTCCAGAGTGACGCTACACTGCCGCCTAAACCGTGGACCCGAGAACGCTCCTTGACGGACTCCCAATCACCCCGCCGCGCTCCAACCGGCGCAGCGCGCGCTGCCGAGACGATGGACCAGGCCCTGACCTGGCTGATCGAGCTGGAAATCGCAGATGCCGCAACCCATGCGCGCTTTCTCGAGTGGCTCGAAGCCGATCCCGCCCACCGCGAAGCGTTCGCCAGCGCAGAAGCAGTCTGGCACTCGCAAACGGTATTCGACGCAGCAGAGGTGCTGGCTGTGCGGAAAAAAACCTAGCGCCGGAAAATGTGCTCGCGAAACCCGGGCGCCATTGCGTCGAACCTGATGATCTGACACTCACCGAAATTATTTTTACGCGATAGCCGCGACCCGTACGTCTAGTCATAGCCAATGCAACTGATTCCTATTTGAATCATCTCGCAACAACTATGACGACCCGCACGACAGGGAGCGCTATCCATGCTGTCCAGCTTCAACCCCGCCTCACCCACCTCGCCGAACACCACTCACCACCTCGGGCTTTCGCTGCTGACCATCGCCGTTTTGGCTGCAGCGGTGCATAGCCCCGCCGTCGCTGCCGCCGAGCAAGCCCGCGCGCTGGAACTGGAGCAGATCACGGTCAGCGCCACGCGTCAGGCGCAGTCGGTGGGTTCGGTACCCGGCACGGTGACCGTGCAGGACCGAGCGTCCCTGGATCGTCGCAACGTCAACAGCATTCGCGACCTGGTACGCGACGAGCCTGGCGTTTCCGTGGGCGGGGCCGGCCAGCGTGCGGGCACCAGCGGCTACAACATTCGTGGCATCGATGGCGACCGGATCCTGACGCAAGTGGACGGCGTCGAAGTGCCGGACAACTTCTTCCAGGGCCCCTTCGCCAACACTCACCGCAATTACGTGGATCCGGAGATCATCAAGCGCGTCGAGATCCTGCGCGGGCCTGCGTCGGCGTTGTATGGGAGCAGCGCCATCGGCGGCGCGGTGAGCTATTACAGCCTCGACCCCGAGGACATCATCAAGCCGGGCAAGGATGTGGGCGCCCGCCTGAAAACCGGCTACAGCTCGGCGGACAACAGCTGGCTGAATTCATCTACGGTTGCCGGCCGCGCGGGGGATGTCGACGGTTTGCTGCACGTCAGCCAGCGCAACGGCCACGAGACCGAGTCCTACGGTGAGCATGGCGGGACCGGGCTGTCCCGTACGGCGGCCAATCCGGAGGACGCCCGCGCCACCAATGTGCTGGCCAAGCTGGGCTGGAACTATGGCGACAATGATCGTCTGGCGTTCACTTACGAGAAGTACAAGGACGATACCCATACGAATCAGAAGAGTGTGGTGGGTGGGCCTTTCAGTAATGGAAGGGGCATGGGCATGTACACCAGCAGGGAGGGCAACGATGTCATTACCCGCGAGCGGTTTGGCCTGGAAAACAGTTTCGCGCTGGACAGCGTATTAGCTGACAACGCCAAGTGGAGCTTGAATTACCAGATTGCCAAGACCGATCAAAATACCCTTGAGCGTCTCCTCGTTCCTGATCGCACGTTTCGTCCCGATCGCGACATCTGGCGCACCCGCGACACCCACTATAAAGAACGCCAGTGGATCCTCGACGCCCAGTTGGATAAAGCGTTCGACATTGGCGACACCCAGCACTTGCTGACGTACGGCACGACCCTCAAGCAACAGAAGGTGACAGGGCTTCGGACAGGATCAGCCACCTGTGCGTCGGTCGTCGGAACCTGCCGCACCCTCGGCGCAGTCAGTGCCAGCGCGAACGACATCGTGGCACCCACCAACGACTTCCCGAACCCGACGATCACCTCCTACGCGCTGTTCGCCCAGGATCAGATCAAATGGGGCGACTGGACCTTCATGCCCGGCGCCCGCTACGACTACACCACGCTCGAACCAGACGCCACAGATTCATTCCTCAAAAGCGTGAACCTGAAAAGCAAGAGCGAGTTCGACGACAGCACGAAAAAATGGCATCGCCTGTTACCCAAGCTGGGCCTGACGTATGCGTTCAACGACGCCTACACCTGGTTCGGCCAGTACGGCGAGGGTTTCCGCACGCCGAGCGCCAAGGCCTTGTATGGCCGCTTCGAAAACACCCGGGGCAATTACGTCGTCGAGCCCAATCCCGACCTGAAACCGGAGACCAGCAAGAGCTACGAAACCGGGCTGCGCGGTCACTTCGACGAGGGCACGTTTGATCTGGCGGTGTTCTACAACACGTATCGCGACTTCATTAATGAGGACGCAGTGATTCCAGCCACCTCCACCACCACGACCTTCCAGTCCAACAACATCAAGCACGCCACGATCAAGGGCATTGAGCTCAAGGGTCGTTTGAACCTGGACAGCTTCGGCGCACCCGAAGGCCTCTACACCCGAGGCTCGCTGGCCTATCTGTACGGCCGAAACAACGACACCGGCCAGCCCATCAACAGCATCAACCCGCTCACCGGCGTAGTCGGGCTGGGTTATGACCAGAACAGCTACGGCGGTTTGCTGAACTGGACGCTGGTCAAGCGCAAGACGCGGGTCGACACCAGCAACTACTACGCCCCCGACGGTGCCACCCGGTTCAAGACGCCGGGCTTTGGCCTCGTCGATCTGACGGGCTATTACAAAGTCACCAACGACGTCACCGTCAGCGGTGGCCTGTACAACCTCGCGGACAAAAAATACTGGCTGTGGGACGACGTGCGCGGCTACGACAGTGTCGGCGAAGCAGGCGCCACTGCTCCCGCCAACCTCGACCGCCTGACCCAGCCAGGACGCAATTTCGCCGTCAACGTGGTGTGGGACATCTGACCGATCCCCGTTGCAGGCGCGTGTTTTTTTACGGGCCTGCAACGCTCGTTCGTCTTGTTAACAAGCGCCTCATTTACAAGGAAGACCCTATGACCGACAACGCCATTCGTCGCTCGCAACGACTGAACCAGATCACCCATGCCCCCCATGAACAACTGGACAAGGCGGTGAAAGCCAACGCGCCGTTCGAGACACTGGCCAGCTACCGCCGATTCCTCAGCGCCCAATACCTGTTCCAGGAAGAGCTGAAAACGCTGTACACGCACCCGCAGTTGATCGAGCTGATTGCCGACCTGCCGGATCGATGCCGCGCCGAACAGGCAAAAGCCGATCTGCTTGATCTTCAGGCTGACATCCCTGCCCCGGTCGCCGGCGCGGTCGATGGCCCCAGCCTTGCCGGGGCGCTGGGCTGGCTGTTCGTGTCGGAGGGTTCGAAGCTGGGCGCCGCCTTTCTGATCAAACGCGCCGTGGCCTTGAACCTCAGCGGCACGTTCGGCGCCCGCCATCTGGGTGAGCCGTCAGGCGGTCGCGCCGATGGCTGGAAACGATTCATCCGGATCATTGACGATCTGCCGTTCAACGCCGAGCAGGAGCGCGAGATAGACCGTGGCGCAGTGGCGGCCTTCGAACGTTTCAACGTGCTGCTGCAACACGCCTACGCTGCAGCGTCTGAAGCGGAACCCGCCTGATGCCGGGCCTTTTGCGCCCGGCACTGATAAGCTGATCGCCTTTGCGGGACCTGAAAATCCCGCAACACCTGCTCACTCTGCATTACCGAGACCATGACCCGTACTCCACCCGGCAGCAAATTGTCCCGCATCCTGTTTGGCATCCTCGCCTACGTGAGCCTGACCATCGGCATCATCGCGATTTTCATTCCGGGCCTGCCCACCACCGAATTCATTCTGCTGGCGGCATGGGCGGCGACGCGAAGCTCGCCGCGCTTGAGCGCCTGGCTGGAAAACCATCGGCTGTTCGGACCGATGCTGAGCAACTGGCGAAACGGCAAGATGATTGCGCGCAGGGCCAAGATCAGCGCCACGGTCACCATGTTGATCTGCGCGGTCATGATGCTGGTGCTGCTGAAACACAATTGGTGGATCTACTTCGCGGTCACCGGAATGGTGCTGGTCAATCTGTGGATCTGGTCACGGCCCGAGCCTCCGCGCCTTTCGCCCGCACAGCCGCTGTCGCCGTCGCCGTCGCCCAATCGTCACGACACTCCCGGACACTGAAATGTAGGACCGGCTTCAGCCGGGAAGAGGCCGGTTTGAACGCTGCTGGTCAAGCGCTGCTGCGCCTGACGCTTTCCCGGCTAAACCCGTCCCACCAACAGCGCGCTGCATATGAACCTGAACCCGAGGCAGCCCGCAGCGGTCTGTCCTCTTAGGTCCATCACCTTTCCCAGGAGCCATCGCCATGTTCGAGCCAGGTCATCTGCACATCGTCCACCCCGCTCTGCAACCACACGATGTCGGCTACGACCTTCACATTCGTTACGAAGTCAGCCAGACCGATTCGGGGCCGGGCATGCAGTTCAGCCTGGAAGGCGACATCAATGGCCAGGCGGTCAGCGAAACATTCGAGCTGCCGAAGGACAAGGCCTACAACTTCGCCAGTGATGCCTCGCGCAGACTCGAAAAGCATGGCCTGCCGAGAACCACTGACCTGCACGCGATGCACGGCGAGTACGACCGGATGTTCGAAGACATCCGCCATAAGCTCGACATGAAATCCGGTGATCCGGTGAAGCCGGAGCACCTGGAATAGACCAGCACGCTGGCACCGTCTCGGGACCGCGATGGGCAATGAGATTACTGGCATAATCGCCTCCCTCACTTCCGCGGGTCCTTTCTCTCCCCATGCGCATTCACGTCACGTTCATTGACCGCGTCGGCATCACTCAGGAAGTGCTGGCCATCCTCGGCGCGCGCAACCTGAACCTCGATGCCGTGGAAATGGTGCCGCCCAACGTCTATATCGACGCGCCGACGCTGAGCCATGACGTGCTTGAAGAACTCAAGGACCGGCTGTTTCGCGTGCGAGGCGTGGAAGCGATCACAGTTGTCGACATCCTTCCCGGCCAACGCCGACATTTGCAGTTGGATGCCCTTCTGGCAGCGATGACCGACCCGGTGCTTGCCCTCGACGGCGCCGGCCATGTGCTGCTGGCAAACCCGGCGCTGGTTGCGTTGTATGGCCGGGAACCGGCGGGGGAATCGATTGGCGAACTGTTCTCCGATGATGGCCTGCAATCGGCGCTGCTGGAAAACGGCTTTCGTCTGCCACTGCGCGAAGTCACGCTCAACGGCGAGGCCTTGCTGCTCGATGCCACACCCATCACCGACGCGGGCGCATTGCTGACCCTTTACCAACCGAGCCGAATCGGCGAACGCCTGTCGGCACTGCACCATGATCACGCCGAAGGCTTCGACGCGCTGCTGGGCGATTCCGCGCCGATCCGCACACTCAAAGCCCGCGCACAGCGGGTCGCGGCACTGGATGCGCCGCTGCTGATTCAGGGCGAAACCGGGACGGGCAAGGAACTGGTGGCGCGGGCGTGCCATGCCGTGAGCGCGCGCCATGGAGCGCCTTTTCTCGCGCTGAACTGCGCGGCGCTGCCGGAGAACCTCGCCGAAAGTGAACTGTTCGGCTACGCCCCCGGCGCCTTTACCGGTGCGCAGCGGGGCGGCAAACCCGGGCTGATGGAACTGGCCAACAAAGGCACCGTGTTCCTCGACGAGATCGGCGAGATGTCGCCGTACTTGCAAGCCAAATTGCTGCGCTTCCTGAATGACGGCAGTTTTCGGCGGGTCGGCGGCGACAAGGAAGTGCAGGTCAACGTGCGCATCTTGAGCGCTACCCACCGCGACCTGGAAAAAATGGTCGCCGAGGGCACCTTTCGCGAAGACCTCTTTTATCGCCTCAACGTGCTCAATCTTGACGTGCCGCCTTTGCGTGAACGAGGTCAGGACATCCTGATGCTGGCGCGCTATTTCATGGAGCAGGCCTGCACGCAGATTCAGCGACCGGTCTGCCGTCTCGCCCCGACCACCTACCCTGCCCTCCTTGGCAATCGCTGGCCGGGCAACGTGCGTCAGTTGCAGAACGTGATTTTCCGCGCGGCGGCCATCTGCGACAGTTCGCTGGTCGACATCGGCGACCTCGACATCGCCGGCACGTCAGTGGCGAGGGGCAGTGATGGCGAAATCGAAAGCCTTGAAGCGGCGGTCGAGGATTTTGAAAAGTCCCTGCTGGAAAAGCTCTACAGCCAATACCCATCCACCCGGCAACTGGCCGCGCGGCTACAGACATCCCACACGGCGATCGCCCATCGGCTGCGCAAATACGGCATTCCCGGAAAAAGCTGAAAAGCTCGACGGAGATTCACGGTCGCTCAAGCGCCGCCATCTCGGATCAATCCCCGGTCGGGTGGGAGCGAGCTTGCTCGCGAAGACATTATCCCTGCCGCTGCATATTCGGCGACTGTACCTGCCCCTTCGCGAGCAAGGTGGAGCGCCACCCCGGTCGCTCCCACAAGTCCGAGACACCCCACTCACCCCACGGCGCCCGGAACGATATCGAAACACCGTACTGAAATCGTTCCGCTCGCCTCATTCCAGCGCTCTTCGGCATGGCAAAGCTCCGGTCAGCCCGAAGTGCTAAAACCGCGTATCGATTTCGTTCCAGCCACGATCACTCAAGAACCACAGCTAGCGCGCAGAGCCCAACGTTTACGCCCCCTTCCCCACCTTGGCCGCAAACTTGCTATGCACTCACCCCATCACGCCCGGGCATAACGGGCGATTTACCATCTGGGGAGATTTCATGAGCGAGTTGCGTTTTACCGAAGACCACGAGTGGCTGCGCGCCGAAGCTGACGGCAGCGTTACAGTCGGCATCACCGCCTTTGCGCAGGACACACTGGGTGACGTGGTTTTCGTGCAACTGCCGGAGCTGCAGGCCTACGTTAAAGGCGCAGAAGCGGCCACCGTCGAATCGGTCAAAGCCGCCAGCGGCGTGTACATGCCCCTTGATGGCGAAGTCGTCGAAGCCAACCCCGCGCTGGACGCCAACCCGGAGCTGGTCAACGAAGACCCGCTCGGCCAGGGCTGGTTCTTTCGCTTTATTCCTTCCAATCCCGATGCTGTCGGCCAACTGCTGACCCAAGACGCCTATGATCGTCTGATCAAAGCCAACGCCGAAGCCTGAGGAGCGCGCAATGACTGACCGTATTGAACTGAGCACCGCCAACGAGTTCATCGCCCGCCACATCGGCCCGCGTGCCGCTGATGAAAAAGCCATGCTGACCACGCTGGGCTATGACTCCCTCGACGCGTTGACCGCCAGCGTCATCCCTGAGTCCATCAAGGGCACCAGCGTTCTCGGCTTGTCCGCCGGGCAAAGCGAAGCCGACGCGCTGGCCGACATCAAAGCCATCGCCGGCAAGAATCAGCTGTTCAAAACGTACATCGGCCAGGGTTACTACAACACCCACACGCCAGCGCCGATCCTGCGCAACCTGCTGGAAAACCCGGCGTGGTACACCGCTTACACGCCGTATCAGCCGGAGATTTCCCAAGGCCGTCTGGAGTCGTTGCTGAACTTCCAGACCCTGATCAGCGACCTGACCGGCCTGCCGATCGCCAACGCCTCGCTGCTCGACGAAGCCACCGCCGCCGCCGAAGCCATGACCTTCTGCAAACGCCTGAGCAAGAACAAGAGCAGCAACAAGTTCTTCGCCTCCGCCCATTGCCATCCCCAGACCCTCGACGTGCTGCAAACCCGCGCCGAGCCGCTGGGCATTGAAGTGGTCGTCGCGGACGAAGCTCAACTGACCGACGTCAGCGAGTTCTTCGGCGCGCTGCTGCAATATCCCGCCAGCAATGGCGACGTGTTCGACTACCGCGAGCTGGTCGAGCGCTTCCATGCGGCCAATGCCTTGGTCGCCGTGGCGGCAGACCTGTTGGCCCTGACCTTGCTCACCCCGCCCGGCGAATTTGGCGCTGACGTGGCCATCGGCAGTGCGCAGCGCTTCGGCGTGCCGCTGGGTTTCGGCGGCCCGCACGCGGCCTATTTCTCTACCCGCGACGCCTACAAGCGCGACATGCCAGGCCGGCTGGTCGGTGTGTCCATTGACCGCTTCGGCAAGACCGCCCTGCGTCTGGCCATGCAAACCCGCGAGCAACACATTCGTCGCGAGAAGGCCACCAGCAATATCTGCACCGCGCAGGTGCTGCTCGCCAACATCGCCAGCATGTACGCCGTTTACCACGGCCCGCGCGGCCTGACCCGCATCGCCAACCGCGTGCATCACCTGACCGCGATTTTCGCCGAGGGCTTGAATCAGCTGGGTTTGAAGGCCGAGCAGTCGTTCTTTTTCGACAGCATCACCCTGAACACCGGCGCGAAAACGGCCGACCTGCACGCCAAGGCACGCGCCCACGAAATCAACCTGCGTGAAGTAGACGCCGAGCGTCTGGGCGTTTCGCTGGACGAAACCACCAAGCAAGCCGACGTCGAAGTGCTGTGGTCGCTGTTCGCTGCAGAAGGTCAGGCCCTGCCTGACTTCGCCGCGCTGGCAGATAGCGTCCAAGCGCGCCTCCCTGCCGAGCTGAAGCGCCAGTCGGCAATCCTCAGCCATCCGGTGTTCAATCGCTACCATTCCGAAACCGAGTTGATGCGCTACCTGCGTCGCCTGGCGGACAAGGACCTGGCGCTGGATCGCACGATGATCCCGCTGGGCTCGTGCACCATGAAGCTCAACGCCGCCAGCGAAATGATCCCGGTGACATGGGCCGAATTCGGCAACCTGCACCCTTTCGCCCCGGCCGAGCAAAGCGCCGGGTATCAGCAACTGACCGATGAACTGGAAGCGATGCTCTGCGCCGCTACCGGTTATGACGCGATCTCCCTGCAGCCGAACGCTGGCTCCCAGGGCGAGTACGCCGGTCTGCTGGCGATCCGCGCTTACCACCAGAGCCGTGGCGATGAGCGTCGCGACATCTGCCTGATTCCGTCCTCGGCCCACGGCACCAACCCTGCAACCGCCAACATGGCCGGGATGCGCGTGGTCGTGACCGCCTGCGATGCCCGCGGCAACGTCGACATCGAAGACCTGCGCGCCAAGGCTATCGAGCACCGCGAACACCTCGCCGCGCTGATGATCACCTACCCGTCGACCCACGGCGTGTTCGAAGAAGGCATCCGCGAAATCTGCGGCATCGTTCATGACAACGGCGGCCAGGTGTACATCGACGGCGCCAACATGAACGCCATGGTCGGCCTCTGCGCACCGGGCAAGTTCGGCGGCGACGTGTCTCACCTCAATTTGCACAAAACCTTCTGCATCCCCCACGGCGGTGGCGGGCCGGGCGTTGGCCCGATCGGCGTGAAATCGCACCTGGCGGCGTTCATGCCGGGTCACGCGAAGATGGAACGCAAGGAAGGCGCGGTCTGCGCGGCGCCGTTTGGCAGCGCGAGTATCTTGCCGATCACCTGGATGTACATCCGCATGATGGGCGGCGAAGGCCTCAAGCGCGCCTCGCAACTGGCGATCCTCAACGCAAACTACATTTCCCGTCGTCTGGAAGAGCACTACCCCGTGCTCTACACCGGCAGCAACGGCCTGGTCGCCCACGAATGCATTCTCGACCTGCGGCCGCTGAAGGAAACCAGCGGCATCAGCGTTGATGACGTTGCCAAGCGCCTGATCGACTTCGGCTTCCACGCACCGACCATGTCCTTCCCGGTCGCGGGTACGTTGATGATCGAGCCGACCGAAAGCGAATCGAAAGAGGAGCTGGACCGCTTCTGCGACGCGATGATCAAGATCCGCGAAGAAATCCGCGCGGTCGAAAGCGGCGTACTGGACAAGGACGACAACCCGCTGAAAAACGCGCCGCACACCGCCGCTGAACTGGTGGGCGAATGGAGCCATCCGTACAGCCGCGAGCAGGCCGTGTACCCGGTGGCGTCGTTGATCGAAGGCAAATACTGGCCGCCGGTCGGTCGCGTCGACAACGTGTTCGGCGACCGCAACCTGGTCTGCGCCTGCCCGTCGATCGAAGACTACGCTTAAAACAGCCACGAGCTTCACGCTGCAAGCTACAAGTGAGAGCCGACCCGCTTTTGCTTGCGGCTTGTAGCTTGCTGCTTGCTACTGCTTCACCTCCCGGAATCCCATCATGTCGCTGAGCGTATTTGACCTGTTCAAGATCGGCATTGGCCCCTCCAGCTCTCATACGGTGGGCCCGATGCGAGCGGCGGCGCGTTTTGCCGAAGGCTTGCAGCGCGATGGCCTGCTGGAAACCATCATCTGCGTCAAAGTCGAGCTTTACGGCTCACTCGGTGCCACCGGCAAAGGCCACGGCAGCGACAAGGCCGTGTTATTGGGCCTTGAAGGTGAGCACCCGGACACCGTTGACACCGAAACCGTTGCGGCGCGCCTGCAGCAGATCCGCAGCAGCGAGCGCCTGAACCTGCTCGGCCAGCACAGCATCGAATTCATCGAAAAGCATCACCTGGCGATGATTCGCAAGCCCTTGGCCTACCACCCCAACGGCATGACTTTCCGCGCCTTCGATGCCTCCGGCATACAGGTCCGCAGCCGCGAGTACTACTCCGTCGGCGGCGGCTTCGTGGTGGATGAGGACGCCGCTGGCGCGGATCGCATCGTGGAAGACCAGACGCCGCTGGTGTATCCCTTCAAAACCGCACGGGATCTGATGGTGCATTGCACTGCCAGCGGTCTTTCCATCAGCCAGATCATGCTGGCGAATGAAGCCGCGTGGCGCCCCGAAGCCGAAACCCGTCAGGGCCTGTTGCACATCTGGCAGGTCATGCAGGACTGCGTCGAAGCGGGTTGCCGCAACGAAGGCATTTTGCCGGGTGGCCTGAAGGTCAAACGGCGTGCGGCGGCGCTGCATCGCCAGCTGTGCAAAAACCCGGAAGCCGCGCTGCGTGATGCATTGTCGGTGCTCGACTGGGTCAACCTGTACGCGCTGGCGGTCAACGAAGAAAACGCCAACGGCGGCCGTGTGGTCACCGCGCCCACCAACGGCGCGGCCGGCATCATTCCGGCGGTGCTGCATTACTACATGCGCTTCATCACCGGAGCGAACGAGGACGGCGTCGTGCGTTTCCTGCTCACGGCGGCGGCGATCGGCATTCTTTACAAAGAGAACGCGTCGATCTCCGGCGCCGAAGTCGGCTGTCAGGGCGAAGTCGGCGTGGCCTGCTCCATGGCGGCCGGCGCCCTGTGCGAAGTCCTGGGCGGCAACGTTCAACAGGTGGAAAACGCCGCTGAAATCGGCATGGAACACAACCTCGGCCTGACCTGCGACCCCATCGGCGGCCTTGTTCAAGTGCCGTGCATCGAACGCAACGCCATGGGTTCGGTGAAGGCCATCAACGCGGTGCGCATGGCCTTGCGCGGCGACGGCCAGCACTTTGTCTCGCTGGATAAAGTGATCCGCACCATGCGCCAGACTGGCGCCGACATGAAAAGCAAATACAAGGAAACAGCCCGTGGCGGGCTGGCCGTGAACATCATCGAGTGCTGACATCAGCCCGAATTCATAGGGTCCCTGCCCTGCGCGGGTAACCCGGAACCGCTTTCAAGGAGTGACCCATGACCACCGAATTGCTGAAGACCCCGCTCAACGCCCTGCACCGTGAACTCGGCGCGAAGATGGTCGAGTTCGCCGGCTACGACATGCCCGTTCAGTACCCCGCTGGCGTCATGAAAGAACACCTGCACACCCGCGATCAGGCCGGCCTGTTCGACGTTTCGCACATGGGTCAGATCCTGTTGAGCGGCGCGAACGCAGCGAACGCACTGGAAACCCTGGTGCCCGTAGACATCATCGACCTGCCGGTCGGCATGCAGCGCTACGCGATGTTCACCAACGAGAACGGCGGCATTCTCGACGACCTGATGGTTGCCAATCTGGGTAACGATCAGCTCATGCTGGTGGTCAACGCCGCCTGCAAGAACCAAGACTTGGCGCACCTGCAGCAATACATCGGCAATCAGTGCGAGATCACGCCGCTGTTCAACGAACGTGCATTGCTCGCGCTGCAAGGTCCGCAGGCGGTCACCGCACTGGCGCGACTGGCACCGGAAGTCGCGAAAATGACTTTCATGCAGTACACCTCGACCAAGATCGACGGCATCGACTGCTACGTCAGCCGCTCGGGCTACACCGGTGAAGACGGCTACGAAATTTCAGTGCCGGCAGATCAGGCAGAAGCTCTGTCACGTCGACTGCTCGCGGAGCCCGAAGTGGCGCCGATCGGCTTGGGCGCACGCGACTCGCTGCGACTGGAAGCCGGCCTGTGCCTCTACGGCCACGACATGGACACCGACACCACGCCGATCGAAGCCAGCCTGCTGTGGGCGATTTCCAAGGTTCGTCGTGCCGATGGCGCCCGTGCAGGCGGCTTCCCCGGTGCCGACAAGATCTTCACCCAGCACCAAAGCGGTGCGGCGCGCAAACGTGTCGGCCTGCTGCCACAGGAACGCACACCCGTGCGAGAAGGCGCTGAAATCGTCGATGCCGATGGAAAGCCCATCGGGACTGTCTGCAGCGGCGGTTTTGGCCCGACGCTGGGCGCTCCATTGGCGATGGGCTATGTCGACGCCAGTTTTACCGCGCTGGAAGCACAGGTGTGGGCAATCGTCCGCGGCAAGAAAGTCCCGATGCAAGTGACGAAAACGCCTTTCGTTCCGCCACGTTACTTCCGCGGCTAAGTAACATCGTCAAAAAATGCGGCACCGCAACAGTGCATAACACTGTGCGTGTGTCGCAGTCGGGCGCCAATGTTTACAACCGTTAAACTGTCAAAATATTGAACTTAGATACCCCTCTAAACATTAAAAACTATCGATCTTGCGAACGTGGTTAATGTTTTCAAAAAAGCCGAAAACCCCCGTGAACACTGGCCCAGCCGGGGCTTGTTTTTTCGACGAGAGTTAGCGTAGAGTTTCCCGACTGTGTTTGCATGGGTCGCTGGGATCGTGACCCGGGCAGTAGCGCCAAAAGCAATGCTACATCCCGCTCTACGTTTCTTCTTCCTGCAACCAGCCCAGTACTCTTTCGCGTGAAAGAGGCTGTCATTAATTTAATGCGTCAAGGAATAAGAAAATGTCTACACGTCAGAGCGGCACCGTTAAGTGGTTTAACGATGAAAAAGGTTTTGGTTTTATCACGCCTGAAAGCGGTCCGGATCTGTTCGTCCACTTCCGCGCTATTCAGGGCAATGGCTTCAAAAGCCTGAAAGAAGG
Source organism: Pseudomonas sp. W2-17 (assembly GCF_041060445.1). Classification (NCBI taxonomy): domain Bacteria; kingdom Pseudomonadati; phylum Pseudomonadota; class Gammaproteobacteria; order Pseudomonadales; family Pseudomonadaceae; genus Pseudomonas; species Pseudomonas sp. W2-17. The sequence continues at coordinate 21,773 of NZ_JAUFNS010000022.1, forward strand.
CCAGAAAGTGACGTTCGTCGCAGTGCAGGGCCAAAAAGGCATGCAGGCTGACGAAGTACAAGCTGAAGCCTGATCAGCCGACGCAAAAAGCCCCTGATGGCCAACATCAGGGGCTTTTTTATGCCTGCGATTCCGTAAACTGCCGCTCCCGTGTGAATGTGCGCTGCCATGACCTCAGCTAACAATAATGCGCAGATGTTACGCCCCCTAGGCGACTTTCCCGCCGTGGGATTGGGCCGGCGCATGGCTGCGATCAGCTACGACGCGCTGCTGTGCGTGGCATTGCTGATGGTCACTACGTTTATCTACAAGCTGGTCTGGATGGGCTTCATCGGCGAAGCCAGACTGCGCCAGCTCTCCGAGTCCGGCGCGCTCGACGCCGACCCGCTGCTGTCATCGATTTTGCTAGTGACGCTGTTCGGCTTCTTCGCCAAGTTCTGGACCCATGGGGGCCAGACGCTGGGCATGCAGGTATGGGGAATACGCGTGCAGAACGCCGACGGAACTGCCATCAGCCTGTGGCAAGCGCTGCTGCGCTTCGTCGTCGCCATCGCATCGTGGCTGTGTGTCGGGCTGGGTTTCTTCTGGAGCCTGTTCGACAAACAGAAACGCTGCTGGCATGACCTGTATTCCGAGACGCAACTGGTGCGGGTGCCCCGCACCAGGAAGTGAACCCTCTGCATCTCGCCCACAAAAAAGCCGACCCAGGGGTCGGCTTTTCATAACGCGGTGAGTATCAGCCCGCGCGGCGCAGCAACCAGATCCCCGCCAGGGCGCACACACCCGCCGGCACCAGCACGGCGAAGAGTGGCGAAAAGCCGAATACAAGGCTCGACGGGCCCAGCAGATCCTGAGCGATGCGGAAGGTGAAGCCCACGAGCACGCCCGTGAACACCCGTTGCCCCAGCGTCACCGAGCGCAACGGACCGAAGATGAAGGAAATCGCCATCAGCACCAGCGCCACAGTCACCAGCGGCTGCAGAATCTTGGTGTAGAACGCCAGCCAGTAGCGACCGTTGTTCAACCCCTGATCGGCCAGATAACGCGCGTAACCATAAAGGCCAGTCATCGACAGCGACTCCGGCGGCAGCACCACCGTGCTCAGCAACTGCGGGCTCAACGCGACGTTCCAGCGCTCTTCGGGTGCAGTGACCACTTCGGTGCGACCGTCGTGGAAGACCGTCGTGGTGACGTCCTTCAGCAACCAGTAATCGGTCTTGAAGTTGGCTTGCTTGGCAAAACTCGACGTCAGCATGTGGCGCTGGTCGTCGAAATGGTAACGGGTCACGCCATACAGCAGGCCGTTCGGTTGCACCGTGTTGATGTGGATGAACTCCTCACCCTGACGGTGCCACAGGCCGTGTTTGGCGCTCTGGGCGTCGCCGGTGCCTTGAGCCAGCGAGCGCGCGGCCTGGGCCGAGGCTTCGGTCACCGGCGCGACGTACTCGCCGATCAACAGCCCGGCCACCATCAACACCAGCATGGGTTTCATGACCGCCCAGACGATACGGCCGATCGACACACCGGCGGCACGCATGATCGTCAGTTCGCTGCTGCTCGCCAGCGCGCCGAGACCGATCAGGCAACCGATCAGCGCGGCCATCGGCAGCATGTCGTAGAGCCGACGCGGCGCCGTCATCACGACAAAACTGCCAGCGTCCCAGAAGGTATAGGTATCGCTGATGTCGGCCATTTCATCGATGAAGGCAAACAGCGATGCGAGCCCGAGGATGATCCCCAGTACCGCCAGGATCGCCATGAACACGCTTTTGCCGATGTAACGATCGAGCTTAACCATGAGCCACCCCCGACACGCTGCGGCGACTCGCGATCTTCAGACGCAGAGGCTCCCAGTAGAGCAACCCCAGTCCGATGGACAGAAACAGCGCATGCACCCACCACAGGCCGAGGCCCATCGGGATCTTGCCCTTCTCCAGCGCACCGCGCGCGGCGATCAGGATGGTGAGATAAGCCATATAAAGAAGAATCGCCGGAAGGAGCTTGAGGAAGCGGCCCTGACGCGGGTTCACCCGTGCCAGTGGCACCGCCATCAGCGTCACGATGAACACCAGAATCGGCAGCGAGACCCGCCATTGCAGCTCGGCCCGGTTGCGCAGGGTGTCTTCGCCAGTCAGCAGCTCGCTCGTGGAGATGGCATCGCGGTCAGTGACCTCATCGCTGATGTCCGGCTTGGGCAGCAAGGCGCCGTAGGTGTCGTATTTGATCGCGCGGTAATCGGCCTGGCCGGGGTTGCCGTCGTAGCGATAGCCGTTATCGAGAATCAGATAGCGCGTGCCGTCAGGTTTGATTTCCTGCCGGCCCTTTTCCGCGACCAGCACGGTGATGCCGTGGTCTTTCTTCTCGTCGAGCTTCTTCTCGGAGATGAACACGCCGCCCAGGTTGATGCGGTCGTCGCTCATGGTCTCGGTGTAGGTCACGCGGCTGCCGTCACGCAGAAGCTGGAAACGACCCGGCACCAGCGTGTCGAATTCGGTCATCGCGTCCTGCTTGTTGATCAGCAACTGGAACTGGGTCGCGCCCTGGGGGGCGAGGCTGAAGCTGAGCCAGGCCACCAGCAGTGACACCAGCGCAGCCGGCGCGAGGGTAATCAGCAGCAGGCGTTGCTGGCTCATGCCGGTGGCGGCCAGCACGGTCATTTCGCTTTCGAGGTACAACCGGCCATAGGCCAGGAGAATCCCGAGGAACAACCCCAGAGGGAGGATCAGCTGCAGGAAGCCCGGCAGACGGAACCCCATGATCAGAAACAGGACACCCGGATCGAGTGCACCCGATGCAGCCTGGGCCAGGTATTTGATGAAGCGGCCACTCATGATGATTACCAGCAGCACGGCACTGACAGCGCTCAGGGTAACCAGCACTTCTCGGGACAGGTAACGGAAGACAATCAAACCAGACACTCCAGGGTTGTCACGCTAAGGCGGCATGACAATGAAATGAATCAGCCATGATGCGCGCGACGGCGTACCACCAAAAAAATATGCGGCATTATCCTGTGATTGGGTGTGTCTGTCACTGCGCGCGCGGGATACTTCTGCAACCGGCACACGCGCGCACCCGGACGGGGTTGTCATCCATTGGCTCGCAGGGTCAAACTGCGGGCCTTGCCGCAGGCATGCCGGTGTAAATACCTCTGCGCCGCTGCCGAGCCGTGTGCTCAAGTGCGATAACTCACAGTTTATTCGGGGACCCCGACATGGAATTGGTTGTTAAAAGCGTCAGTGCAGAAACCTTGAAGACCGCCACGCTGGTGGTCGCCGTCGGTGAAGGCCGCACGCTGAGCGACACCGCGAACACCCTCGACACCCTGAGCGGCGGCGCCATCAGCGCGGTCCTCAAGCGCGGCGACCTGTCGGGCAAGATCGGCCAGAGCCTGTTGCTGCACAGCCTGCCCAACCTGAAAGCCGAACGCGTATTGCTGGTCGGTTCGGGCAAAGAGCCGGAACTGAACGATCGTCAATTCCGCAAAATCATCAGCGGCGCGCTCAGCACCCTGAAAAGCCTGGGTGGCGTTGATGCCGCCTTCGCCCTCGATCAGTTGAATGTCAAAAACCGCGACGTGTATGGCAAGAACCGCCTGCTGGTCGAATCCCTGGCCGACGGCGAATACGTCTTCGATCGCTTCAAGAGCCAGAAAGTCGATCCCCGCGCCCTGAAAAAAGTCACCCTGCTGACCGCCAAAGCCAACGTCGCCGACGTCGAGCGCGCGGCCAAGCATGCACAGGCCATCGCTGCCGGCATGGCCGTGACCCGCGACCTGGGCAACATGCCGCCGAACATCTGCCACCCGACCTACCTGGGCGAGCAAGCCAAGGCGATGGGTAAAGCCAACAAGGGCCTCAAAGTCGAAGTCTTCGATGAGAAAGACATCGAAAAGCTGGGCATGGGTTCGTTCCTGGCGGTTGGTCAAGGCAGCGCTCAGCCGCCACGTCTGATCGTCATGCAGTACTCCAACGGCAAGAAAAGCGAAAAGCCCTTCGTGCTGGTGGGTAAGGGCATCACCTTCGACACCGGCGGCATCAGCCTCAAGCCAGGCCTGGGCATGGACGAAATGAAATTCGACATGTGCGGCGCCGCAAGCGTGTTCGGCACGTTGAACGCCGTGCTCGAACTGCAACTGCCGATTAATCTGGTGTGCATCGTCGCGGCGGCTGAAAACATGCCGAGCGGCAACGCCACGCGTCCGGGCGACATCGTCAAGACCATGAGCGGCCAGACCGTCGAGATCCTCAACACCGACGCCGAAGGCCGTCTGGTGCTGTGCGACGCGCTGACCTACGCCGAACGCTTCAAACCACAAGCCGTGATCGACATCGCTACGCTGACCGGCGCTTGCGTCGTTGCGCTGGGCGGTCACACCTCCGGCCTGCTGGGCAACAGCGATGCGTTGATCACTCAAGTGCTGGAAGCGGGCAAACGCGCCGACGACCGTGCCTGGCAGCTGCCGTTGTTCGATGAGTATCAGGAGCAACTGGACAGCCCGTTTGCCGACATCGCCAACATCGGCGGTCCGAAAGCCGGCACCATCACCGCGGCGTGCTTCCTCTCGCGCTTTGCCAAGGCCTACGAGTGGGCGCACCTGGACATCGCCGGTACGGCATGGCTGAGCGGCGGCAAGGACAAAGGCGCCACGGGCCGTCCGGTTCCGCTGCTGACCCAGTACCTGATCGACCGCGCTGGCGTTTAAGCCGCTGCAAACGCGCCGGCCTCCCCGGTCGGCGCGTCCAGCGCTCTGGAATCACCCATGACCCAAGTCGATTTCTACATTCTGCCGAGTGCCGACCCCGTCGCGCGCCTGGACTTCGCCTGCAAACTCACGGACAAGGCCTGGCGCCTCGGCCATCGGGTGTACCTGCATTGCAGCGATGCCGGGCAACGCGATGAACTGGACGCCCGACTGTGGCGGTTCAGGGGGGAAGCTTTCGTTCCCCATGGCGCGGTCGAAGACGACCAGGACGCACCCGTGGCACTGGGTATCGGCAGCGACCCCGGCCAACATCAGGATCTGCTGGTCAATCTTGACCTGCGCATCCCGGAATTCTTCAAACGATTCGCGCGTGTCGCCGAGATCGTTGTCGAGGATCCCGCCATCCGCCTCGCGGCGCGCGAGAGTTTTCGCTTCTACCGCGAACAGGGCTATCCTCTGCAAGATCACCGGCTGCAGCGTCTTTGAGCACACGATGGATAATTCAAAACACCTGAAAGATTCAGCGCACCTGCTGGATGACCTCGAGTCGATTCGCCAGTTGTTGGGCGATGATCCGGCCCAGCCGCCCCTGCTGACCGAGTCCGTGCACAGCGACGAGCAGATCCCGCTGCTGTTCGACGTGGTCACTGGCCAGGTCATGACGCTCGATGAGCACGAAGCCGACATCGACAATATTCCCCTGCTCACCCCCGAGCCGGTTGCGGCGACACCTCCCGCGCCAGCTGCCAACGCGTCGAGCGCGTCGAGCGCCAAAGCACCGAATGCAGAGGCGCTGCTGCATCTGGACGCCGAACTGCGTGCCGCCGCGCAGTTGATCATGCAAGACGTGATCGACGATTTCGCCCCGTACATCGAGAACGAGATCAAACGCCGCCTTGATGCGCGAATGGAACGGCTGCTGAGTCAATACAACAACTGAAGCTGTCTTCTTCCCCGACCCGGGAACGTGCGCAAGCACAGTCCTACAGATGCCCGCGATGATTCCGGGCATCACCGCTCGTAGCACCCGACCTACCGCTTGTAGCTTGACGCCGCCTTGAAAAGCTATACTCGTCGGCTTTTCCGACTCAAAGCAGATCAGGTTCCCGCCTCGCATGGACAAGACCTACCAGCCGCACGCCATCGAATCTTCCTGGTACCAGACCTGGGAGTCCGAAAACTATTTCGCTCCGCAAGGCGCGGGCGACTCGTACACCATCATGATTCCGCCGCCGAACGTCACCGGCAGCCTCCACATGGGGCACGGTTTCAATAACGCGATCATGGACGCCCTGATCCGCTTCCGCCGCATGCAGGGTCGCAACACCCTGTGGCAGCCGGGCACCGACCACGCCGGTATCGCCACGCAGATGCTGGTGGAGCGCCAACTCGAAGCCCTGGGTCAGAGCCGTCACGACCTGGGTCGCGACAAATTTCTCGAAAAAGTCTGGGAATGGAAGGATCAGTCCGGCGGCAACATCAGCCGCCAGATCCGTCGCCTGGGCTCGTCGGTGGACTGGAGCCGTGAGCGCTTCACGATGGACGACGGTTTGTCCGAAGCGGTTAAAGAGGCGTTCGTGCGTCTGCACGAAGACGGCCTGATCTACCGTGGCAAACGTCTGGTCAACTGGGACACCAAGCTGCACACCGCAATCTCCGACCTCGAAGTGGAAAACCACGACGAAAAGGGACATCTGTGGAACCTGCGCTACCCACTGGCCGATGGCGCGAAGACTGCTGAAGGTCTGGACTATCTGATCGTCGCCACGACCCGTCCGGAAACCATGCTCGGCGACGCCGCCGTCGCCGTTAACCCGAGCGACGAGCGCTACAAGGCGCTGATCGGCAAATTTGTCGAGCTGCCGCTGGTAGGCCGTCGCATCCCGATCATCGCGGACGACTACTGCGACCCTGAATTCGGCACCGGCTGCGTGAAGATCACCCCGGCCCACGACTTCAACGACTACGACGTCGGCAAGCGCCACAACCTGCCGCTGCTGAACATCTTCGACAAGAACGCTGCCGTTCTGCCCGCTGCCCAGGTGTTCAACCTCGATGGCACGCTGAACGACACCGTCGACGGCACCCTCCCCGCCGAATACGCCGGCCTTGACCGCTTCGAGGCGCGCAAGCAGATCGTGGCCGCCTTCGACGCCGCCGGGCTGCTGGTCAGCGTCGACGACCACGGTTTGAAAGTGCCGAAGGGCGACCGCTCCGGGACCATCATCGAGCCGTGGCTGACGGATCAGTGGTACGTGTCGACCAAGCCGCTGGCCGAACCGGCCATCGCCGCCGTTGAAGATGGCCGCATCGCCTTCGTGCCCAAGCAATACGAGAACATGTACTTCTCCTGGATGCGCGACATTCAGGACTGGTGCATCAGCCGTCAGCTCTGGTGGGGCCACCGCATTCCGGCCTGGTACGACGAGTCCGGCAAGGTTTACGTCGGCCGCGACGAAGCCGAAGTCCGCGCCAAGCACAACCTGGGGCCTGACGTTGCCCTGCAGCAGGACAACGACGTGCTCGACACCTGGTTCAGTTCCGGTCTGTGGACGTTCTCCACCCTGGGCTGGCCGGAGCAGACCGACTTCCTGAAAACCTTCCACCCGACCGACGTGCTGGTTACCGGTTTCGACATCATTTTCTTCTGGGTTGCCCGGATGATCATGCTCACCATGCATCTGGTGAAGAACGAAGACGGTACGGCGCAAGTGCCGTTCAAGACGGTTTATGTCCACGGCCTTGTGCGTGATGGTCAGGGCCAGAAGATGTCCAAGTCCAAGGGCAACGTCCTTGATCCGCTGGACATCATCGACGGCATCGAGCTTGAGGCCCTGGTGCAGAAACGCACCTCCGGCATGATGCAGCCCAAGCTGGCCAAGAAGATCGAGAAGCAGACCCGCGACGAATTCGCCGACGGCATCGCCAGCTACGGCACCGATGCCCTGCGCTTCACCTTCTGCTCGCTGGCGTCCACTGGCCGTGACATCAAGTTCGACATGGGTCGCGTCGAAGGTTATCGCAACTTCTGCAACAAGATCTGGAACGCCGCGCGGTACGTGCTCGACAAGGGTGAAGACTGCGGTCAGAACGGCGAGGCGTTCGAGCTCTCGCTGCCGGATCGCTGGATCATCTCGCAGCTGCAACGCACTGAAGCCGAGGTGACCCGTCAGCTGGATCAGTTCCGTTTCGACCTCGCGGCCCAGGCGCTGTACGAGTTCATCTGGAACCAGTATTGCGACTGGTACCTGGAGCTGTCCAAGCCGGTTCTGTGGGACGAGACGGCGCCGATCGAGCGTCAGCGTGGCACTCGTCGCACGCTGGTTCGCGTGCTGGAAGTCGCACTGCGTCTGGCCCATCCGTTCATGCCGTTCATCACCGAAGAAATCTGGCAGCGCCTTGCGCCGCTGGCCGGCATCGAAGGCAAGACCATCATGCTGCAACCGTGGCCGGTGGCAAATGATGCGCGCATCGACGTCGCGGCCGAAGGCGATATCGAATGGCTCAAAAGCCTGATGCTCGGCGTGCGCAACATCCGTGGCGAAATGAACATCGGCCCGGGCAAGCCGCTGCAGTTGTTCCTCAAGAACGTCAGCGCCGAAGACCAGCGCCGCCTCAACGAGAACGAGCACCTGCTGAAGAAGCTGGCCAAGCTTGAATCGTTCACCGTGCTGGAAGCCGGCGCCGAAGCACCGCTGTCCGCGACCGCGCTGGTCGGTGAGATGGAAGTGCTGGTGCCGATGGCCGGATTGATCGACAAGGACGCCGAACTGGCGCGTCTGGACAAGGAAATCCAGCGTCTGCAGGGCGAAGTGCAGCGAGTCGGCGGCAAGCTGTCCAATGCCGCGTTCGTCGACAAGGCGCCGCCTGAGGTCATCGCCAAGGAACGCGCGAAGATGGCCGAAGCCGAACAAGCGCTGGGCAAACTGGCCGAACAGCACGCGCGCATCGCGAGTTTGTAATCCGATAAAATCAGCCAGCCTGAATCGCAGGCCGGCTGACGATCACGCCCCTGTAGGCGTGAGCGTGCTCGTGATAGCGGTAAATCAGCAACCTAACCGTTGACTGACACACGGTTATCGCGAGCACGCTCACTCCTACAGGGGTTGTGCTTTCACGAGAATCGCATCACCGATGACCAGCCCCGACGCCCCCAAGCCCCAACGCAACACCCCACGCAAGAAAGCCAAACCTGCTCAACAGGCCAAGCCTGCCGCGCTGCGTGAGAAAGCCACCCTGCACCCGCGCAACCGCCATCAGGGGCATTACGACTTTCCGCGCCTGATCAAAAGCAGCCCGGAACTGGGCCAGTTTGTGATCCTCAATCCCTACGGCAAGGAAAGCATCGACTTCGCCAATCCGGCCGCGGTGCGGGTGTTCAACCGCGCCTTGCTCAAAGCGTTCTACGGCATTGTCCATTGGGATATTCCGGCGGACTACCTCTGCCCGCCAATTCCGGGGCGCGCGGACTACCTGCACTTTCTCGCGGATCTGCTGGCGGAACGCAACGATGGGGTTATCCCGCGCGGCGCGTCTGTCACAGCGTTGGACATCGGCACCGGCGCCAACTGCATCTATCCGCTGATCGGTCAGGGCGAATACGGCTGGTCGTTCTTGGGGTCGGACATCGACAAGATTGCCCTTGCGTCGGCGACGACCATCGTCAAAGCCAACAGCTTGAGCAAGAGCATCAGCTTCCGGGAGCAGCCCAACCCTAAACACATCTTGACCCACCTGCTGCAGCCCGATGAGCGCTTCGACATCAGCGTGTGTAACCCGCCCTTCCACGCCTCAGCTGAGGAAGCGTTAAGCGGCAGCCAGCGTAAATGGCGCGCCCTGGGCAAGGCAGACCCCAAGCGCAAGCTGCCGGTGCTGAATTTCGGCGGCCAGGCGGCGGAGCTGTGGTGTGAAGGTGGCGAGGCGCGCTTTGTGACGCAGTTGATCAGTGAAAGTGCGCAAGTGGCGACGCAGGTGTTGTGGTTCAGCACACTGGTGTCCAAGGCTTCGAACCTGCCGCTGATCCAAAGCGCGCTGAAAAAAGCCGGGGCCGTTGAGAGCCATACGGTGGAGATGGGCCAGGGTCAGAAACAGAGCCGCTTCGTTGCCTGGACCTTTCACGACACAGCCCGTCAGCAAGCCTGGCGGGAACAGCGCTGGACCGCGCGCAAGCCCTGAGCCTCAACGGCAGTGTCATTTCTGTCAGTAGACGGCAAACGCTCCCGTTCATAAGCTGAATCCTCGTTGCGTGCCCCGGCACAAGGAGGTCAGCCATGCGCGTCTTAGCCTGCGTTATCTGCATGTTGATGGTCTGGAACTGCCCGTCGTGGGCAGTTGAATTGAAGACAAACCTTGATCCGGTAGAAACGGTCAGGCGCATCAACGCCAGTTACAACCGGATCGACAACCACTGCACAGAGCCGGACACCGGCGCCGCCCGGGGCCATTACTACTGCAGCGGGATCACGTTGCGCATGGTCAATGACGGCAACTTCAATCCTTGGGATTACAGTCCCTACGCCCTGCAAACCGGCGCAACGTCCTACACCTGGATACGCCGGGACCTGAGCACAACAGTGCTTGTTCATCCCGCTGGCTTCATCCTCAGGACGCCAACGGACGGGCTCGCGCTGCAGCTTCCGGTCAAGCAGGAGGGCTGGGCCTGTATCTACACGTTCGATGGCTACACCGGACCGGATCGCAAGTGGTACGGCTGCGGGCCCTTCAACGACGCCACGTTCGTTCCCCCTTCCCAGCCCACAACGGCGAACAAGAACGCTCAATGGGCCTACGGCACCTGCGCCGATCAGAACGTCAACACAGCCGAGCAGTGGAAACAGAAATATCAGGGCGGTGCCCGACAACCGATTCAGACGACACAGTGCTCATGGAACGCCGAGGTGCCTGCGCAGTGGGACGCGATGATCCAGGCCCATGAAGCCCGAGTGACCACCACCAACGCCGACCCTTATTCGCGCAAGGACTTCTTCAACGAATTCATGCTCAAGAATGCCGCCGGCGGCAGCGACATCATGGATGACATCGATGCGTTTATTTACCAGGGGAAGAACACGTTCAACTACCCCGTCCGAGGCGACAACGGTAAAGCGGCGGTACAGCAGGACGGCCTGGCCAACGCGCGTACCTTCCAACGCAAACTCTATGATCAGGGCTACGCGGTGCCCATTCTGAATATTGATTTCACCCGGCCGCCAGAGCAACGCTTCACTTACAGCGCGGCCGATCAGGGGGTGTCGCTTAACCTCAACCGCAACGTCACTGCGAAATACATCGCATGGAGCAACTGGGAGCAGCGCCTGGACCCAGGCACGGGAAAAACGGAGTGGACGCTGAATGTCGTACTGACTGAGCTTGGCAAAAAAGTACAGGCGAGTCAGCAGCAAGACGTTTATCAGGAGCTCTACGACTTGCGCGGTTCAGACCTACAGTGGCGCAATGAAGAAAGAGACGCAGGCAGCATGAAGCAACAAATCGCCTGCATCGTGCGCAACTATCCACAACGCGCTGACTGGAACCTGGAACCCTTCCGCCCGGTAGTGTCAGAGGCAGCAGCGAAAGCGGCCGGGTGCAACCCCTTCAAGAAATAGCGGGCACAAAAAAACCGTGTCCGGATCGCTCCGTCACACGGTTTCCTCAACCAAGCAGCGTTTTCGCTTACTTGTTGACCGAGTCAGTCAGCACTTTGGCTGGTACGAACTTGACGACTTTCTTGGCAGCGATTTCGATGGCTGCGCCAGTCGAAGGGTTGCGGCCGGTGCGTGCTGGACGCTCGGTGACTTTCAGTTTGCCGATGCCTGGCAGAGTGATTTCACTACCGTTTTCCAGTTGGTCAGCGACGATTTGACCCAATTGGTCGAGAGCGTTGCGCGCGGTGGTTTTAGGCGCGTCGATAGCTTCTGCGATATCGGCGATCAATTGGTCTTTAGTCAGAGCCATGGTGGTGTTCCTTCCCTATCAAATTCGAATGGTTTGCAGAGTGTGGTACAGACGCGAAATGTAGATACTGTAAACGGCCTTTGGTTCGGCCGAACGCCCACAAACTGCACGCCTGGCGCGCTTGGGCGCTCAGGACCGGGCAAAACTAGCACAGCGCAACGCAAATATCCGCCCCTACCTACCCATTTGGTCAGCTTTATCGCCCATGAGGCGTAAAAAAGTCATATTAATGGCCCGAGGTCAGCGTTTTCGGCCCTTCCAGAGCGTTCCGCCCCCCCGCCTGCGGTACACTTGCCGACTTTCGCACGGGCCTGGTCTGGTCCCGTTCAGTTCCCCTTCAGCAGCCGAGAAATCCATGCCGATCCGTCACGCCATCGTCCACCTGATCGACAAAAAACCTGACGGCACGCCCGCCGTGCTCCACGCCCGGGACTCGGAACTCGCCGAGTCGCAGGCCATCGAGAACATGCTGGCAGACCTCAACGAGAGCTATAACGCCAAACAAGGCAAAGCGTGGGGGCTGTTTCATGCCGAGTCCGGCGCGCACCCGTTCAGTGGCTGGCTGAAGGAATACCTGGATCAAGGCAAGGATTTCACCCAATTCAGCCGCATCGCGGTCGAGCATCTGCAGAAGCTGATGGAAGAGTCGAACCTGTCGGTCGGTGGCCACGTGCTGTTTGCGCACTACCAGCAGGGCATGACCGAATACCTGGCGATCGCGCTGCTGCACCACAGCGAAGGCGTGGCGGTGAACGAGGCATTGGACGTAACGCCCTCCCGGCATCTGGATCTGGGCCAGTTGCACCTTGCGGCCCGCATCAACATTTCCGAGTGGCAGAACAACAAGGCGTCCAAGCAGTACATCTCGTTCATCAAGGGCAAGAACGGCAAGAAGGTTTCCGAGTACTTCCGCGACTTCATCGGCTGCCAGGAAGGCGTCGACGGACCGGGCGAGACCCGCACCCTGCTCAAGGCTTTCAGTGATTTCGTCGAGAGCGAAGACCTGCCGGAAGAATCGACCCGCGAGAAGACCAAGGCGCTGGTCGACTACGCCAGCAGCCAGAGCAAAATGGGCGAGCCCATCGCTCTGGAAGAGTTGTCCGGCCTGATCGACGAGGACCGCCCGCGGGCCTTCTACGATCACATCCGCAACAAGGATTACGGCCTGTCGCCCGAGATTCCTGCGGATAAGCGCACCCTAAGTCAGTTCCGCCGCTTCACCGGTCGTGCGGAAGGCCTGTCGATCAGCTTCGAGGCGCACTTGCTGGGCGACAAGATCGAGTACGACGAAGAGAAAGGCACCCTGATCATCAAGGGGCTGCCCACTCAGTTGACCGATCAACTTAAACGCCGCTGAGCCCAGTCGAGGAGCCGAAACCCGAATGTTCGTTCGTACCCTGAAGAAGTTCTTGCTCATCATGCTGGTGGTGGTCGTGTACCAGAACTGGGGCAAGATCGAAAACCTGGTTCACCCCTCCACAGATTTATCGGAGCACGCGCAGGCCAACGCCAAGGTGACGTTGTACGCCACCGACTGGTGCGGCTACTGCAAACAGACACGGCGTTTTCTCGACAGCCAAGGCATCCCTTACACCGAGTTCGATATCGAAAAAGACGCCGCAGGGCGCAAGGCATACGAAGCGCTCGGCGGTCGCGGCATTCCTCTGATCGACGTAAACGGCACGCTGATCAGAGGCTTCAGCGAAGAGCAGATTCTCGCTGCACTCAAGTAACACCGAACGCTTGGCTGCACGGGGTCAAACCGGATTGCAACCCGCTGCCTCGGCCTTCTCTTCAGAGAGATCGGGGCGGAACGGCTCCAGATTGAATTCATCCTTATTGCGCGCAATGCTGAAGTGGCACACCAACTGACGACGCATGCCACCGCCATCATTTTGTTTCCACTGAAAATCATTTTTATACTTCCGGACCAGTTCGGCATACACCGCATCAGAGCCTGAAGAGCCCGTTTGCTTCTTACCCAATTCGGTCAGCACGACCGACAGTGACCACTCCTCTTCTCCAGTGCCCGGGTCGGGGCGTAACGCCCACGTGGCAGACTGGATATAGCGATCGATTGTCTTGCCCGATTCGGAGACAGCTTGATCATCGGCATTGCAGGCAAACGATGCATCTTTTGAAGGAGAGTCCGGGAGTGTCATTGCAATAATGGGCACCCAAACACCGGTTTCTGAGTAATAGCGTTGCTGATCAAACCGGGCATCGTCTTTGCCACCCCCTGGTTTGGGCAAATAGAAAAAGGCCTGGATCGGCAAGTTCTTATCAGGCGTTTCAGCACTCCAGGTATCCAGCCTGAGTTCATTCTGCTTATTGAATGACGTCTTTCCCATCTCGCGCATGGCGCCCAAACTGGCATTGAAGTTGTCAGTTGCGTGACGATCCAGCGGATCGCGCACATCAAACCCGCACTCGTTACGGTTATCACCCTTGGTCTGCGTCTTGTACTGCTCTGCCCACTGGCGGCCGGTCTCGATGTTTTGAGAAAAGCACTCTGCGCCTTTGCCCTGAGCGGTCGCTGCCGAAGAGGTGCCGCAGCCTTTGTCGATGCGCGAGTCGGTGCCGCCGTCCATCGGGAACGAACACAGCACGTTGTAGGGACTTTTGCCAGCCGGCAGAGCCTGGATCGGAAAGAGCACGTAGCCATTGTTTTCATAGCGGACGAGGCGGGAAAACTTCGCGTCCTTACGCAGATAAGAGAATGACGTACCGCCGCTTTTGACCGAGGCCGGGCTCGGATCCCAAGAGTTGTAGTCGTCCGACGGAATGGTAGCCCTGAAAATAACGCCGTTGCACAAAAACGCGGGTGACGAGGCTTTGCCGCAGTTTTCCCTTATATCGTTATATTGACGTTTCAGCGCGTTGGCCGTATCGGCACAACTGGCCCCGTAAACATCAGCGCATTGTATTGCAACAACAAGTAGCGATACCCCGAACGCTTTGACGTTGGCCATGACGTACTCTCCTGTCCCTGGAAATAAAGCGTCCCATGTCACGGAATATGGAACATATCGGCGCCGCACACGTGCCCCGACGTTCTCCTTGACCAGACAACTTTTTATGTAAGATGAAACAAGAGAGTAAACCGCGTGGCTTTTTTAACAACTGTCACAACTGACAGTCACGACAACTTCACGCCAGTCAGCCAGATCAATACGCAATTAAAACAAAGCGATTATTCGGCACCGCGATAAGCCCGGCATTGCACCGGGCTTATTTCCACATCAGATGTTTAAACAGCCTTGATTTGAAAACCGAAGCGCGGGAAGTGCACATGCACGGTGCCGGCGCGGTCGTCTTCGCGGCGCAGGATAATCTCTTCACGGCCGCTGAATACCAACTCTCCCGCCACTGCGTTAACGCCGTAATCCACTGCAGACACGGTGACCTGCTGCCCGACAGTAAAGCCGTTGGGGTCGGTGAAATCTTCATCGGGCACCGGCGCCGGGGTAGCCGCACGCGCGATTTCAACCGCGTCGCCCGAACTCAATTCACTCGGTGCGCCATGACCGAATGCAATAACGCGCTCGTACCAGCTCAACACCGCCGGATAGGCATCGACCAGCGGGGACGTGACAGGCGTTTGTTTGAGGAACCACAGGGTGTGGGCCACCGAGAAATCAGCGATCGAGGGAACACCCAGGAGGAAATCACCGTTGCTCTCCAACTGGGTTTCCAGACGCGCCATCAGCGTCGGCCATTGATGCTGCGCCACTTCCAGTGGCACACGATTGGCGCTGCCGCCCTCGAAGAACGTGGCGCGGTCGGCAACGAATGCCTTAACAGCCTCAGGCGGAACCTTGGCGAAACGCACAGCGAGGGAGGCCGGTTGAAACACCAGGCTGACCGCGTGCAGGAACAGCACCGAATCCGCCCATGCCGCGAGGCCCGCCGCGGTGAACTCATGGCCTTCGGGATAGAACGTGGGTGACGATTTCTCCTGCTCCAGGCGCCGTGCGATCAGCGCGGTGTCGCAATAAATGTCGGCGCCCACTTGCAGGACGGGGGTTTTGCGATAGCCGCCGGTAAGGGGCATGAGGTCGGGCTTGGGCATGATCGACGGGATGTTGACCGAGCGCCATGACAGGCCTTTGAAGCCCAGCATCAGACGGGCTTTTTCGGCGAACAGGGACGTTGGATAATGGTGAAGAATCAACTCAGACATGCTTCGGGCCATCCGCAGGGAGAAACCACCAGCTTATCCCCCCGAAGCCCCACGGCATACCCGCTCAGGGTGATGGCGCGGCATCACTCGGCTGGATGTAGCCGGCGGCCAGGCACTCCTTGGCGCTTTTGCGCAGCTTTTTGATCAACCGCTCCTGCCGCAGGGCGTCGCCTTTGTCGCGGCAGGCCTCCACATACACCAGCGCCATCGCCGGGCTCGAGCTGAAGAAGCGCGCACCTTTACCGCTTTGGTGCTGGGCGAATCGGCGCTGCGGGTCATTGCTGATGCCGCAGTACAACGAACCGTTGGCCGCGCGCACCAAGTACACGAACCAGGATTTGACCAGCACGGCTTCGGGCACAGGTGCGGTGGCGATTTCGGCTTCAGACATGCGGGACCGTGGACCAGTAGCGAGGGGAGCGGATTCTATCAAAGCGTCAGCGACTGGCCTGAAAAGCCTTCAGCCCTTTCTGGCCCTGTGCACGGATGGCGTTTTGCACAAGCGGCGTCCAGCCCAGTAATACGCCCTTCGTGCCGAGGGCCTGACGCGACCACCGCCACAGATCGAACTGATCGTGGTGCTCGCAGATCTTGCCGTCCCGGAAAACAAACCGCGCCTGAATGTCGTTGACCACCGTGCGACCGGTCTGGCTGAACAGGTAGGTTGCGACCCAGTGTGCAGCGCCGGTCGTGGCGTCGGCACGGACGTGGTCGAACACCACCGAGAAGTCACGGGCGCGGGAGGTCAGCATGCGCCACATATCGCCGGCATCCTGACCGTGCAACTGGCCAAACACCGGGTCGGAAAACACCACGTCTTCGCCGTAGCACGCGGCCATCGCCTCGGCGTCCAGACGGCTGAACGCCTCATAAAAGCGCGTGATCAGCGCGCTGTTGTGTTCGCTGGTAAAGGTCTCGCTCATGGGAACGCCGTCCATGGAAATAGGATGCCTGCACGATAAGCGGCTGCACTGCGGTTTGCACGGGCATTCGCAGGGGAAATGTCAGCCCTCAGACTTTCTCGCTGCTGACACCCACGTAAAGCGCGCGCCCGGCGCCGAGACCGGCGATGATCGCGGCGACGCCGATGATGCCGAAGATCCAGCCGACCGAGTCCCAGTTGCCGGTCCAGTCATGCACGACGCCGACCGCGAAAGGCCCGAGCGACGCCAGGGTGTAGCCGAAGCCCTGGGCCATGCTCGACAGGTTCGCGGCGACGTGGGAGTCCCGCGAGCGCAACACGATTAGCGTCAGCGCCAGGCTGAACGTGCCGCCCTGCCCTACGCCGAGCACGACGGCCCAGCCCCACAATTGCTCAAGCGGCGCATACAGGCAGCCGAACAGACCGGCCAGTGTGAGCAGCATCACCAGCACAATGGCGATGCGCTGGTCCTTGCCGCGAGTGGCCAGCCATGGCGCAGTGAGCGAGCTGACCAGTTGCACCATGATTGAACCGGACAACAGCAGACCGGCATCAACGGCAGTCAGTCCTCGCCCGATGAGGATCGACGGCAGCCAGCCGAACACGATGTAGGCCAGTGACGATTGCAG
The DNA here is from genome assembly GCF_041060445.1 of Pseudomonas sp. W2-17. Classification (NCBI taxonomy): domain Bacteria; kingdom Pseudomonadati; phylum Pseudomonadota; class Gammaproteobacteria; order Pseudomonadales; family Pseudomonadaceae; genus Pseudomonas; species Pseudomonas sp. W2-17. Next base: position 39,166 of record NZ_JAUFNS010000022.1, read on the forward strand.
GCCCATATAAAGGGTGACTTGCCAGGCCAGAGGATCGCGGCGCAAACCGCGCACCCGATAAGCCACCTGATGTTGGCCATGACGTTGACGCGTCTGCGGCCACCAGAAGATCGCGGCGAGAATCGCCGGGACGATCCAGAAGCCGAGGCCAAGCGTCCAGTCGCTGCCGTTGCCGCTACCCAACACTTCGCTCAACGGAACCGTTGAGCCCGCCGCGACAGCAGCGCCCAGGCACAGCGCCATGGTGTAGACACCCGTCATCGCACCAGCCTGCTTGGCGAAATCGCGTTTGACGATGCCGGGCAGCAATACCCCGATGATGCCGATGCTCGCCCCGGCCATGACGCTGCCGGCAAACAGCCCGAACTCGCCCAACGAGCTCCGCAAAATGATGCCGCACGCCAGGGTCAGCAGAATGCCCAGCACCACGCGCTCGCTGCCAAAGCGCCGCGCAAGGATCGGCGCAAGCGGCGCGAACAGGCCCAGGCACAACACCGGCAGCGTGGTCAGCAAGCCGGCCGTGGCCGCCGAAAGTCCCAGGCTTCGTGACACCTCACTCAACAATGGCGCCATGCTCGACAACGCCGGACGCAGGTTCAGCGCCACCAGCACCAGGCCCAACAACAGGAACCATGGGCGTTTGAGCACAGGATGTTGCTGCTGCACTTGCTCATCATCCGCTTCCGCGTCGATCAGCAGCTCGTTGATGTCGTGAGGGGTCGAAGCATTGGAACGGGAACTGCTCGCCGTCGGCGCCTTGGTCGTCATGGGATTCTCGTGGGGGCAGGAGGATGTAACAGCGCATTGCGCAAAGCAGTAATCCTGTTGGAGATCGGCAGAGAACACAAGTTTTACGAGGATTGGGTACAGTTTTGCGGCACGTCCCAGGCGAGCGGCCATAAAAAACCCGGGCACAGGGCCCGGGCTCTTCATTCGAGGTGCTGCTGACTCAATGCAAGAGTCTCAATTAGAATAATTATCGTGGAGATAGGTAGGGACTATGTGCAATTGGGACGGCATAACGAAGTGAATTCTCGTATCAACGTCAACGAAAAAGTCCCATACAAAATTCCTGCAAGCAAAAACACTGACTCTTTACCTCTCCACCCATTCATGATCCAGAAATAACTTGCGGCAACACAGCATGTGAACACCGTGATTAGGAGCAGTCCACTCAGCCCCCTCACATGCCGGCTCAGCCTATTACTGCTAATGAGAATAGCAGCAGTAGTGTAGAAAGGGAGTACGATTAAGGTTGCAATGGCAGTAACTGTAAGTAATACCAAGGTGCCTGGACCGTCCAATGACGCGACTTCACCTGCTGGGCGCCAGTAGAATCCAACCCATGGAATAAGTGAAATCAAGTTCAAGACAAGAATTGATAACAGAGATCTTCTTTCCTTGGGACATGTAGTGTTTTCCGTCATGAAAACCTCCGAGTTAATACCCATACAATTCCTATTAGCGCTGGATCGATATAGGCACCTCTCCTTGAATAACAATTTGATAGGGCTTGCCCTTGTTAGCCCCTAAGTAACGACCACCTGCTGTTGCAGCTTCCCCCAATTCGGACCGATGCGTACTCGCATTAAAATCGTAGACGTCATTATATGCACGGGCAGTGCCGACAAAAGAAACCCTGCCATCATGACCTTTATGAACAGTGCCCTCAATTTTCAAAGAAATATTCCCTAGCCACGTCCATGTAAGAAAAGAGTCCTGGCGAGTATTGTAGGCCACCTTTTGTATACTAAGCGGCGAGGTACCGACCATCGCCGACGCAAACGCACTCTCTAGGGCCGGGATCTTCGCAGCTGACAGGTTGAGACCGAGCCTGTTAATCTGGGTCATCACATCCGCTCCGCTACCATCCAGATAATGAGACCAGGCGGAAAACGGAGACAGAATTCCACCTGAAAGCTCCTTGGCTTCGGTTGTTTTTTTTCTGAAGCCCCAGCCGTTTATTGATTCCCTCATCGCATCAGTGGGTAAAGCGTAAGGATTTAAACACATATATTTATCAGCCACGGGCACTTTTGCAATATCAAAAAGAAGCTCGGCAGTTGGCATATAGCGCCATCCATTTTGCAGCTGTCGATTGACTTCCTCCATGTGTTTAATCGTCATTTCTCGCCAATATCCTTCACCGTATTTTCGAAGTCTGAAAGGATGCTGCGCTGCGATTACATTTCCGGGTCTTGGTAGAGGGTTATGACGACCTGCATTCGGCCTTGAAAAAAGATATGTCACTGACTCCATAGCAACCGGGGGAGTTGGTGAGAGCGCCCTAACAGGGCTAGATGGCAGATAAACAGTATTACTCATGATGATTTCCTAATTAATTAGTCCAATACCGTCGATATACATCCGACAGGAACAGCTAACTATTGTGGCGAACATCGCACAATAAGAAATACTCTGAATGAGGTGTAGGAATCTTCTCTAAATGAACGCGCTCAATTAGCTCGCATCACAAAGTCGCGACCACTCCAAAATTTTGACAATAAAAAACCCGGGCACAGGGCCCGGGCTCTTTGTATTGCTGGTAATGACTCAGTGCAGAATCTGGCTCAGGAACAGGCGCGTACGATCACTCTGCGGATTATCGAAGAAGTCGTTCGGTGCGGCTTGTTCGACGATCTCGCCCTTGTCCATGAAGATCACGCGGTTGGCCACGGTGCGTGCGAAGCCCATTTCGTGGGTTACGCAGAGCATGGTCATGCCTTCTTCCGCCAGGCCAACCATGGTGTCGAGCACCTCTTTCACCATTTCCGGGTCGAGGGCCGAGGTCGGCTCGTCGAACAGCATGATCTTCGGCTTCATGCACAGCGCGCGGGCGATCGCCACCCGCTGTTGCTGACCACCGGACAGCTGGCCCGGGTACTTGTGCGCCTGCTCCGGAATGCGCACGCGCTCCAGATAATGCATGGCGATTTCTTCAGCCTTGCGCTTGGGCATCTTGCGCACCCACATCGGCGCCAGCGTGCAGTTCTGCAGAATGGTCAGGTGCGGGAACAGGTTGAAGTGCTGGAACACCATGCCGACTTCGCGGCGAATCGTCTCGATCTGCTTGAGGTCCGAGGTCAGCTCGGTGCCATCGACCACGATGCGACCCTGCTGGTGTTCTTCCAGACGGTTGAGGCAGCGAATGGTGGTCGACTTGCCCGAACCCGACGGGCCGCACAAAACGATACGCTCGCCCTGACGCACGTTCAGGTTGATGTCTTTCAACACGTGGAACTGGCCGTACCACTTGTGTACGCCTTCCATCCGGATCATGCCTTCGGCGCCCAGAGGCTTACTGATAGCTTCACTCATCACAAAACTCCTAACGCTTGTGGCCTGTGTCCAACTTACGCTCCAAGTGCATGGAGTAGCGGGACATGCCGAAACAGAAGATCCAGAACACCAGGGCCGCGAACACGTAACCCTCGGTCGCCATGCCGAGCCACTTGGGGTCGGCGGCAGCTTGTTTGACGCTGTTGAGCAGGTCGAACAGGCCGATGATGATCACAAGGCTCGTGTCCTTGAACAACGCAATCACGGTGTTGACCAGGCCTGGGATGACCAGCTTCAAGGCCTGCGGCAGAATCACCAGCCCCATGCGCCGCCAGTAGCCGAGGCCCATGGCCGCAGCGGCTTCGTACTGACCCTTCGGAATGGCCTGCATGCCGCCCCGAACCACCTCGGCCACATACGCCGACTGGAACAGGATCACGCCAATCAGCGCGCGCAGCAGCTTGTCGAAGTTCATGCCTTCAGGCAGGAACAACGGCAGCATCACCGACGACATGAACAGCACAGTGATTAATGGAACGCCTCGCCAGAACTCGATGAACGTCACGCACATCACGCGGATGGCCGGCATTTCGGAGCGACGCCCCAAGGCCAGGATCACGCCCAGCGGCAATGCGCCGGCGATACCCACCGTGGCGATCACCAGGGTCAGCATCAGGCCGCCCCACTGACTGGTCGCAACCAGGTCCAGGCCGAACACGCCGCCGTGCAGCAGGAAGTACGCAACGATCGGGTAGATGAACAGGAACGACAGGCCGTAGATCGCCTTGCGCGGCATTACTTTGATGAACAGCGGCGCGACGCCGATGATCGCCAGCCAGACGGTCAGATCAACCCTCCAGCGCAGTGCCTGCGGGTAGTAGCCGTACATGAACTGGCCGAAGCGCTGTTCGATGAACACCCAGCAGGCGCCGGCCTTGGTGCAGTCTTCGCGGGTGGTACCGACCCAGTTGGCATCAAAGATGGCCCAACTCAGCAGCGGTGGAACAACCAGCCAGATCAAGTAGATCGCGAACAGGGTCAACAGCGTGTTGATCCAGCTCGAGAACAGGTTCTGGCGCATCCATGCCACCGGGCCGAAGACTTTGCTCGGCGGTGGCATGTCGGGTTTGAAAGTATGGGATGTCATGCGCGTTTCCTCACCGCTCGATCAGCGCAATGCGCTTGTTGTACCAGTTCATCAGCAGGGAAATGCTGATACTGATCGCCAGGTACACGCTCATGGTGATGGCAATGACTTCGATGGCCTGACCGGTCTGGTTGAGCACGGTACCGGCGAACAGCGAAACCATTTCCGGGTAACCGATACCGGCGGCCAGCGACGAGTTCTTCGCCAGGTTCAGGTATTGGCTGGTCAATGGCGGGATGATCACCCGTAGCGCCTGCGGAATGATGACCTTGCGCAGCGTCGGCCCTGGGCGCAGGCCCAGCGAACGTGCCGCTTCAGTCTGGCCGTGGCTCACGGACTTGATGCCCGAACGCACGATTTCGGCAATGAACGCCGCCGTATAGACCGTCAGGGCGAGGGTCAGGGCCAGCAGTTCAGGGATCAACACCCAGCCGCCAACGAAGTTGAAGCCTTTGAGCTCGGGCACTTCCCAATGCACCGGCGCACCGAAGATCAACGCGCAGAGCGCCGGGATCACGATGAACAGCGCAAGGCCTGCCCAGAACTTGTGGAACGGTACGCCCGTGGCTTCGAAGCGCTTGTTCGCCCAGCGCGTCATCAACACGATGGCAACAATGGCCAGCACCACGCTGATCACAAACGGCCACGCCGCATCGGTGGCAATCGCGGCCGGCATGTTCAGGCCACGGCTGCTGACGAAGAACGAGCCGAGAAACCCGTGGGCAGCCCGCGGCCCCGGCAGGGTCAGGAACACGGCGAAGTACCAGAACAGGATCTGCAGCAGCGGCGGAATGTTACGGAAGACTTCAACGTAAACCGTCGCCAGCTTGTTGATGATCCAGTTGTTGGACAGACGCGCGACGCCGACGATGAAGCCCAGCAGGGTCGCGAGGATCACGCCGATGAACGTCACCAGCAGCGTGTTGAGCAAGCCGATCAGGAAAACCCGCGCGTAGGTGTCCGACTCCGTGAACGGAATCAGGTGCTGCGCGATGCCGAAGCCGGCACTGTTTTCAAGGAAACCGAAACCTGAGGTGATACCCCGGTGTTGCAGGTTGGTCTGGGTGTTATCGAACAGATACCAACCCATCGCGACTACGGCGACAACCGTAATTATCTGAAATAGCCACGCACGCACTTTAGGGTCGCTGAGGCTGAGCCTCTGCTTGGGTGCGCTGATTTGATTTTGCATGGAGTGCCCCGGAAGAAATGCAACAAAGCGCCCGGCTGCGATTCACGCAGCCGGGCGCAGGTCAATCAACGCACTGGTGGTGCGTATTGAATGCCGCCAGCGTTCCACAGAGCGTTCTGACCGCGAGCAATCTCCAGAGGAGTGCCTGCGCCCAGATTCTTCTCGAACATTTCGCCGTAGTTACCGACTTGCTTGACGATCTGCACGACCCAGTCTTTCTTCAGCTTGAGCTGCGGACCGTAATCGCCGTCGGCACCCAGCAAACGCGCAACGTCAGGGTTTTTGGTGGATTTGGCTTCGGCTTCAACGTTTTTCGACGTGACACCTGCTTCTTCTGCGTTCAGCAGCGCGTAGCCCACCCAGCGAACGATGGTGGTCCAGTCTTCATCGCCACGGGCGACAACAGGGCCCAGCGGTTCTTTGGAGATGGTTTCAGGCAGAACGACGTAGTCCTTCGGCGAAGCCAGCTTGGAGCGCTGTGCGTAGAGCTGGGATTTGTCGGAGGTCAGCACGTCGCAACGACCGGATTCCAGCGACTTGGCGCTTTCGTCGGAGGTGTCGAAGGTGATCGGGGTGTACTTGAGGTTGTTGGCGCGGAAGTAGTCCGACACGTTCAGCTCAGTGGTGGTACCGGCCTGAATACAGATGGTCGCGCCGTCCAGTTCCTTGGCACTTTTCACGCCCAGCTTGCTGTTGGCCAGGAAGCCAACGCCGTCGTAATAAGTAACGAAGCCCGGGAACACCAGACCCATGCTCGCGTCGCGGGAGCTGGTCCAGGTGGTGTTGCGCGACAGGATGTCGATTTCGCCGGACTGCAGCGCGGTGAAGCGTTCTTTGGCGTTCAGCTGGCTGAACTTGACCTTGGTCGCGTCGCCAAAAATCGCAGCAGCGACAGCACGGCAGAAGTCGGCGTCGATGCCCTGGATCTTGCCGCTTGCGTCCGGAACCGAGAAGCCTGGCAGACCGTCACTGACGCCGCACTGAATAAAGCCCTTCTTCTGAATGGCGTCCAGCTTGGCACCCGCTTGAGCGAACCCGGTCAGACCGAGCGCTGCAGCGGCGGCCACTACAGCCAGGGTGGATTTCAACATCTTCATTCAAACCTCCAGTTTGCTCTTTGTTGTGTAGGAGCCTTAGCCCCGTCGCACCCTTGTGAGGCATTCATGACCCGTGCTGGCTTGTTTTTGGGTCATGCGACGTTGAACCCGTTAACCGCCACCGACGCCAGGCATCTGGTCATCGCGTGTTCGGCATGTTGCGAGTCCAGCAGACTGAAGCCCCATGATGTCCTTGAACCCCGAGGTTCAAAGCGAATCGTGCCGGGAATCCTGCTCGATGATCCCATGCTGCCTCTGACGCAACACACGGCTGTCTGCTTGATAGCCTATTAGTGTTACCGCCTGAGGTGAGCGCCTTCACTCCGCGGGTTGTGTAGCAAAGCCCGTACCACCATGCTGGCAATGTCGAATTAGCGACAGGTCAAGTTCAAAACTTGTAACCTTGCGACATCTTTCACTCACCCGCACACGAGCTGACGCACCGCCTTAAAGCGCTGCGCCAGAGGTGCCGCACACTAATGGAGCACACATGACTGAACCGCTGATCATCGACCCGGAATTGGCAGTCGACGCCTGCGTCATCTGGCTGCACGGTCTGGGGGCTGATCGCTACGATTTCCTGCCGGTGGCCGAGATGCTGCAGAAGACGCTGAAGACCACGCGGTTCATTCTGCCGCAGGCCCCGACCCGGGCCGTCACCATCAACGGTGGCTACGCGATGCCCAGCTGGTACGACATCAAGGCCATGAGCCCGGCCCGCGCCATCGACAGCGGCGAGCTGGAAGGCTCGGCACAAGACGTCATCAAACTGATCGAACAGCAACGGGACAGCGGCATCGACCCGGCCCGAATCTTCCTGGCAGGCTTTTCCCAAGGCGGCGCCGTGGTGTTGCACACCGCCTTCCTGCGCTGGGAAGGCCCCCTCGGTGGCGTGCTCGCGCTGTCCACGTACGCACCGACTTTCAGCGACGAGATGAGCCTGTCTGCGAGCCAGCAACGCATCCCGGCCTATTGCTTGCACGGGAGCAATGACCCGGTGGTCTTGCACGCCATGGGGCGAGCGGCTTACGAGCATTTGAAGGCCCAGGGCGTCACCGTGACATGGCAGGAATACCCAATGGAGCACGAAGTGTTACCGCAGGAAATTTCCGACATAGGTGTCTGGCTCGCGGATAAGCTTCGCTAGTCCACTCATTTGATCCTTCCAATTACGTTGCGGATTTGCTAGGACACTACGCCGCGCCGGGTTCTTGCTTTACACTCCCCGGCGTACATTCCTAAATCTATCGATGAGATCACCGTGCTCAAAGCACTTAAAAAGATGTTCGGAAAAAGCGAGGCTGAGCCGCTCGCGCCTGCTGCTCCCCTCCCCGTCCCCCAGCGCCAGACCGAAAGCGTCTCGCGGGAACCGTCAGCAGCAGACGTGCACGTGCCTGCGCCCGAGCATTTGCCAGCCACCGCACCGGCCGTTACGTCACCCGCCAAGGCTGAACGCCCGCGCCGTGAACGGGCGCCCAAGCCCGTCGTCATTCCCTGGAAATCAGAAGACTTCGTCGTCGAGCCCCTGGAAGGCAAAACCCGTTTCCACGATTTCCCCCTCGCCCCCGAACTGATGCACGCGATTCAGGACCTGGGCTTCCCGTACTGCACGCCGATCCAGGCGGGCGTTCTGGGTTACACCCTCAAAGGCCGCGATGCCATCGGCCGCGCCCAGACCGGCACCGGCAAGACCGCCGCCTTCCTGATTTCCATCATTACTCAACTGACGCAGACGCCTCCGCCGAAAGAGCGCTACATGGGTGAACCCCGTGCGCTGATCATTGCGCCGACCCGCGAGCTGGTGGTGCAAATCGCCAAAGACGCCGAGGCGCTGACCAAGTACACCGACCTCAACGTGATGACGTTCGTGGGCGGTATGGATTTCGACAAGCAGCTTAAACATCTCGAAGCGCGCCACTGCGACATTCTGGTTGCCACGCCAGGCCGTCTGCTGGACTTTGCCCAGCGCGGCGAAGTGCACCTGGACATGGTTGAAGTCATGGTGCTGGACGAAGCCGACCGCATGCTCGACATGGGCTTCATCCCTCAGGTCCGCTCGATCATTCGCCAGACTCCGCACAAGGGCGAGCGTCAGACGCTGCTGTTCTCCGCCACCTTCACTGAAGACGTGATGAACCTGGCCAAGCAGTGGACTACTGACCCTGCGATCGTCGAGATCGAATCACTGAACGTCGCCAGCGACACCGTCGAGCAGCACATCTACGCTGTTGCCGGCGCCGACAAGTACAAGCTGCTGTTCAATCTGATCAATGATCACGGTTGGGAGCGGGTCATGGTGTTCGCCAACCGCAAGGATGAAGTGCGGCGTATCGAAGAGCGCCTGGTGCGTGACGGCATCAATGCCGCGCAGTTGTCAGGCGACGTGCCGCAGCACAAGCGCATCAAGACGCTGGAAGGGTTTCGCGAAGGCAAGATTCGCGTACTGGTGGCCACTGACGTTGCCGGTCGCGGGATTCACATCGACGGCATCAGCCACGTGATCAACTTCACCCTGCCGGAAGTCCCGGACGACTACGTGCACCGCATCGGCCGCACCGGTCGTGCTGGCGCAGACGGCGTGTCCATCAGCTTCGCCGGTGAAGACGATTCGTATCAGCTGCCGTCGATCGAAGAGAAGCTGGGTCGCAAGATCAGCTGCGAAACGCCGCCGACCGTGTTGCTACGGCCGGTGGTGCGCGTGCAGCGGGCGATTCCTGCAGCGGAATAAGCTGCTCAGCAGTTGACCGCACTGACTGCGAATCACTGGGAATTCTTGGCACGGTGCCTCCCCTGGCACCCTGTGTCCAGCAGGTTACTTCCAGCGATCTGCAGCCTTGTGATCGCTGTCGCGGCCCTCAACCCAGCGCGGCCCTTCTGAAGTGTTTTCCTTCTTCCAGAACGGCGCGCGGGTTTTCAGATAGTCCATGACGAAATCACAGGCTTCAAATGCCGCCTGGCGATGGGCGCTGGCCGCCGCGACGAGCACGATTGGCTCACCCGGTTCCAACTCGCCTACCCGATGAATCACTTCCAGCTTGAGCAACGGCCAGCGCTGCTGCGCCTCATCAACGATTTTAAGCAGCGCCTTCTCGGTCATGCCGGGGTAGTGCTCGAGAAACATCCCCGCGACCTCACGGCCGTCGTTGAAATCCCGCACATAGCCCACAAAGCTGACCACCGCACCCACGCCGACGTTGGCGTCGTGCATGGCATTGACTTCCGCGCCCGGATCGAACGCGGCGGCTTGTACTCGAACTGCCATATCAGCCTCCGGTGACGGTCGGAAAGAACGCCACCTCATCGCCTGGTTCGACGGGCGTGTCCAGCGAGCACAGCTCCTGGTTGCGGGCGCACATGATGCCTTTCTCACTCAGCACTTCCCACACACCGCCGCGCTCGAGCAAATGCTGGCGCACGGCGTCGATGGTGGCGAATGAACCTTCAAGGTTCTCGCTCTCGGTGCCGAGGGTTTCGCGAAAACGCGCGAAGTATTGGACTTGTACGTGAATGGTCATTGGGCGCTCACCTGGTCGTTGGCGATGAAGTGTCCGCTCTTGCCACCGAGCTTTTCGAGCAACCGCACGTGTTCGATGGTCATGCCGCGGTCAACCGCCTTGCACATGTCGTAGATCGTCAGGGCCGCGATGCTGGCGGCGGTCAACGCTTCCATTTCCACCCCGGTCTGGCCTGAGAGTTTGCAGCGCGCAACGATGTGCACGGTGTCAGGGCTTTCGGCGGTGAGTTCGACCTTTACGCCCGTGAGCATCAACGGATGACAGAGGGGAATCAGATCGCTGGTTTTCTTCGCGGCTTGAATGCCCGCAATGCGCGCGACGGCAAATACGTCCCCTTTGGGATGCCCGCCTGCGACGATCATTTGCAGGGTTTCGGGCAGCATGCGCACGCGCGCTTCGGCCACCGCCTCGCGGAACGTAACGTCTTTTTCAGTGACGTCGACCATGTGGGCGCGACCTTGGGAATCGAGATGAGTGAGCACGGGATGACTCCTGAACAGGAGCGGGGATTGTAGGGAGTTAGGGCTGGAAGCTACAAGCTGCAAGCTGCAAGCTGCAAGCTGCAAGCTAACGACCCTGAGCGGACGTCGGCTTGCAGCTTGAGGCTAGAGGCTTGAAGCTGCTGTCACTTTACAAATGGCTCTCCGCGTATTCAGCCAGGATCGAGCGTGGGACACCTTGCAGACTGATGTGCACGCCGTTGGGGAAGTCTTTGAAACGCTCCGTCAGGTAGGTCAGCCCCGAACTGGTGGCCGACAGATAAGGGGTATCGATCTGCGCCAGGTTGCCCAGGCAGACCACTTTAGAGCCGGCGCCGGCACGGGTGATGATGGTTTTCATCTGGTGCGGTGTGAGGTTCTGGCATTCATCGATCAGGATCAGGCTCTGCTGGAAGCTTCGGCCGCGAATGTAGTTGAGGGATTTGAACTGCAGCGGCACCTTGCTCAGGATGTAATCGACGCTGCCATGGGTGTTTTCATCATCCATGTGCAACGCTTCCAGGTTGTCGGTGATCGCGCCGAGCCATGGCTCCATTTTTTCCGCTTCGGTGCCGGGCAGAAAGCCGATCTCCTGGTCGAGCCCTTGCACGCTTCGGGTGGCGATAATGCGGCGATAACGCTTGCTGACCATGGTCTGCTCGATGGCAGCGGCCAGGGCGAGAATGGTTTTGCCCGAGCCGGCCGCGCCGGACAGGTTGACCAGATGAATGTCCGGATCGAGCAGCGCAAACAGCGCCAGCCCTTGATAGATGTCACGCGGCTTCAGCCCCCACGCTTCCTGGTGCAGCAGCGGCTCCTGGTGCATGTCCAGCAACAGCAGCTCGTCAGGCTTGACGCCTTTGACCCAACCGACGAAGCCTTGCTCATCGATGATGAACTCATTGATGTGCACAGACGGAATCTGCTCGATCATCTGCACTTTGTGCCAGGTACGGCCATGATCCTGGCGGGTATCGACTTTGCTCACCCGGTCCCAGAAAGAGCCGGTCATGTTGTGGTAACCGCGGGACAGCATCGACACATCGTCGACCAGTTGGTCGGTGCTGTAGTCCTCGGCCTCGATGCCGCAGGCACGCGCCTTCAGGCGCATGTTGATGTCTTTGGTGACCAGCACGATGCGCGTGTCCTTTTTACGCGCATGCAGGTCAATCAGCTGGTTGATGATGATGTTGTCATTGAGGTTGTCGGGCAGCACCCGGTTGGGCTCTTGCCGCTTGTTCATGAGGATGGACAGATAACCCTTGAAAACGCCTGTACCGCGATCGATAGGTACGCCTTTTTCGACCTCCTCCGGGGTCGCTTCGCCGAGGGTCTTGTCAATCAACCGGATCGCCTGCCGACATTCAGCAGCCACCGAGTGCTTGCCCGCCTTGAGCTTGTCCAGTTCTTCCAGGACTGTCATGGGGAGTGCAACGTGATGTTCTTCGAAATTCAGAAGTGCGTTTGGATCATGGATCAATACGTTGGTATCGAGCACGTAAAGGATTGGCTGGTTAGAGGAAGGGGTGCGTCCGTGGTCATCCATACTCGCTCACCTTTGTAGTAGCCAAGTGACGCAACACACAGCGATGCTGCGCCACGAAAAGGCCGCCGAGGCTTTCCCCTTGAGGCAGGAGAAAATTGCGCAAAGTGGGGTCTGGAATGACGCCACCTGTGTTGCAGGGTTCGGCGGTCTGTTGTCGTAATACCGCAAAACCGATGACATAAAAACGCGTTTCGGCGCTTTTTGAAGTTTATTTCTCAGGGGGCAAATTAGCCCTTGGCGGATGGGTCAGCCGCGTTTAAAGTCGGAAGTCCGGTCCGGGACAAATCCTCAGAAATTTCCCACCTACCCTCTCATTGTTCTCCTTCTTTCACTGGCGGCGCCGTCTGCTCAACCGCTGCGCCCGGCTGCTCGGCTGGTTCGTCTGCGGCGTCATCGTCGGGCGTATCATCCTCCTCATCCGGTGTATCCTCTTCGTCCGCCAACTGCTGCGGATAGATATGGCAGTCTTCCCACATCACCCCGCTTTGCGCGGTATTGGCCATCAGCCATGGCACCGCCTGCTGCGGTTTGTCCGTGCTGTCATGGAACACCACATTGCCGCGCCGCCAGAGCAGCATCAGCGTGAGCACCCGGTTGGCAGCCTGCTCGGCGCTGATGCGTCCGGTGCTGTCCTGGGAATCGATGTTCCACAGCGAGACTCGCAGCTGCTGATCCCGGAAAAATGCCGCGCTGTCGGCACGACGATGGCCGTAAGGCGGGCGGAACAGCGGCACGAAATTGTCCGGCAGCTGCTGCTGAACCAGCGCGGCCGTACGCTCGATGGAGTCTTGCCAGTCGCGCCAGTGGGCGTGGGATCTGAACTCCCAGCCCTGCAGGCCGACGCATTGCTGGCGGTAGAGCGTTTGCAGCGCCTGGGGCGAGGTGCTGTCCAAACGACTTTGCAGGGCCTTGCCCAGCACAAAAAATGTGGCGGTGATCTTTTGCTGGCGCATGAAATCGGCCAGCCAGTCGGTCGCCCCGTCAGCAACGGTCGGACCGCTCTCGAAATTGAGCAGGAAAGTCCGGTCCGGCATTTCTTCGCCGCTGAGTTCGTCGGAGTTGTAGCGCTCGATCTCGCTGCTGGTCTGCGGGAACAAGGCGGCCATGCGCAACAGTTCGTTGAGATAACGCTGGTTGAAGGCATCGGCCGGCGCAGCCCACTTCGCATAGAAGGAATCATCGGCCACTTTGTATTCGGCGGCGCGCTGACGCAGCATCGGCACGTCGTCAACCAGCACACAGAATGATGCATCGGCTTCACAGGTCTTTTCAGCGAATGTCCAATTCTCGAACAGCCGCGTCCATAGCCGTGTGCGGATCAGGTTCACCGTCGGCAGGTTGATCTGCCGCAGGCCGAGACGCGCACTCAGCTGGGCGTCGCTGAGGTTTTCGCTTTCCAGCAACTGATGGGCGAAGCTGAGAATTTGCGCACGAGACGCGACGTCAAACAGCTGCGGCGTTTCCAGCGCCTCCGGCCAGACTGTGCGATCCAGCATCGCAATATCGCCAGTGGCCGCCTGTGCGTTGAGCCCCAGCAAGCAGGCTCCGATCATTAACAGCATGCGCAACACGACGTGCTCCCAATCCTTGATAAAGAGGCCGAAAACCGGCGAGGCACTATAGCGGATTTGCTTTGGGCCAGAATGCCGGATTCCGGCACCGCTGCTGTAGGAGCGCGCCTATCGACACCATAGCTGGAGTGATCCGCACGCAACCCCTAGAATCGCCCGACGATCAAAGGAGACATGCCCATGCTGATGGTGATTTCCCCAGCCAAAACCCTCGATTTCGACACGCCACCTACTACCAAACGCTACACCCAGCCGCAATTTCTGGATCACTCCCAGGAGCTCATCAGCCAGCTGCGCGACATGACCCCGGCGCAGATCGGTGAGCTGATGCATCTGTCCGACAAGCTCTCCGGCCTCAATGCCGCCCGCTATGGCAGCTGGAATCCGGCGTTCACCCCAAAAAACGCCAAGCAGGCGCTGCTTGCATTCAAGGGCGACGTGTACACCGGTCTCGACGCCGACACCCTGAGCGGACCTGATCTGACGTACGCCCAGAAGCACCTGCGTATGCTGTCCGGGCTCTATGGATTGCTGCGCCCTCTGGACCTGATGCAACCCTATCGCCTGGAAATGGGCACCAAGCTGGCCAACGCGAGGGGCAAGGACCTTTACGCATTCTGGGGCGACCGCATCAGCGAGTGGCTGAACGAAGCGCTGAAAGAACAGGGCGACGATGTGCTGCTCAACCTGGCGTCGAACGAGTACTTTTCAGCGGTCAAGCGTCCGGCACTTAATGCCCGCGTGATCGAAACCGAGTTCCGCGACCAGAAAAACGGTCAGTACAAGATCATCAGTTTCTACGCCAAGAAAGCCAGGGGCATGATGACTCGCTTCGTGATTTCCGAGCGCATCAGCAAGCCCAAAGACTTGACGCAGTTCGATGCTCACGGCTATCGATACAGCAAAGAGCTGTCCTCCCCGGACAAGCTCATCTTCCTGCGCGATGAGCAAGACGCCTGACCTGCACCTACCCGTCCTTTTCGCCCGCAAGCATCGCCCGTCTTCAATCGTTGACGGGCGCCGCAACGTCATTCGATCCCCACTTCGGTGCACCTCTCAGGACACATGCCTTGCATTTTAAGTGCGCATCGGGTGGTCCCATCATTCGAATGCGTCTATCCATCCAACCGAAAGTAAAGATTAACAGTGACTCTGTTCGCAATTTCCCCACTTACTTAGTTCATAACCTGCAGTTTGCGCGGACGAACGGTAGTGCTGCCGACTAATTGGCGCCAACTAACAGTCAAAAAATTAGTGATCATTTTTTTCTCAAAAATTTAACAACTTTTTTTGCGGATTTCGGCACGTTCATTTGAACTAGTGGCACTCCAGTCTGCACGTCGGCCAAAGCCTTACAAACTAAGGCTCAAACCTTGATTGGGTTCACGTTGGATCCTGCTGAAAACCGCCGGGTGTTACGAAAAATCTCAAAAAGAGGACGAGCGGCCAGGAACTTATGGGGAATGCCCACGCTCCTACTTCCCGTAACAATTCTCGTCCCCCATGTAGGATATCTCTTACATGGCACATGGACAGATCTGGAAGTTGCTTCTCAACGAAGTTAGACCCATTGGTCAAGTGGTACGTACAAGGAGTCACGCACCAAACTAGTTGAAGTGAACTGAGCTAGCACCATTCGGGTGCCCGCAGTCGTGAATCGGGGCTGATTCATCGGGAGACGGCTAAAAGCCTTGTCCTTGACCGCCTGAGCACGACGCGCAAACCATCCGTTGGAGTGCCTGCCACATCCCAGATCGGGAACCTATATAAATATGTATGGGCTACTCGACACTTTTGATCTGTAACATTCGGGTTTGCCTTTCATATAGGTAACTCACCCTTAATTCTGCCTGTGCTTGTCACGCGACATTCATTGCCGTGCGTACGAGTGCGCAAAAGTTGTAAGACAGTTTTTATATTCGGCCAACTAATGGCGTAAACATCGAGGAGATTACTATGCGTATCAGCATCTTTGGTTTGGGCTATGTCGGTGCAGTCTGCGCAGGCTGCCTCTCGGCGCGTGGTCATGATGTTGTTGGCGTGGACATCTCCGCCGCCAAGATCGATCTGATCAACAAGGGCAAATCGCCAATCGTTGAGCCAGGTCTGGGCGAGTTGCTGGAAACCGGCATCAAGACCGGCAAACTGCGCGGCACAACAGACTTCTCCGCAGCCATTCGCGACACTGACCTGTCGATGATCTGCGTCGGAACGCCAAGCAAAAAGAACGGCGATCTGGAGCTGGACTTCATTGAATCGGTCTGCCGCGAAATCGGCTTCGTACTGCGTGACAAGAGCACCCGTCACACCATCGTCGTGCGCAGCACCGTTCTGCCGGGCACCGTCGCAAACGTTGTCATCCCGATCCTCGAAGACTGCTCGGGCAAGAAGGCCGGCGTCGACTTCGGTGTCGCAGTCAACCCTGAATTCCTGCGTGAAAGCACCGCGATTGCCGACTACGACCATCCGCCAATGACCGTTATCGGCGAATTCGACAAGGCGTCCGGTGACGTTCTGCAGTCCCTGTACGAAGAACTCGACGCACCGATCATCCGCAAGGACATCGCCGTTGCCGAAATGATCAAGTACACCTGCAACGTATGGCACGCGACCAAGGTCACCTTCGCCAACGAAATCGGCAACATCGCCAAGGCAGTCGGCGTCGACGGCCGTGAAGTGATGGACGTGGTTTGCCAGGACAAGGCTCTGAACCTGTCGCAGTACTACATGCGCCCAGGCTTCGCGTTCGGCGGTTCCTGCCTGCCGAAAGACGTCCGTGCCCTGACCTACCGCGCCAGCTCTCTGGACGTTGAAGCTCCCCTGCTCAACTCCCTGATGCGCAGCAACGTCTCCCAGGTGCAGAACGCTTTCGACATCGTCGCCGCCAGCGACACTCGCAAAGTTGCCCTGCTGGGTCTGAGCTTCAAGGCCGGTACCGATGACCTGCGCGAAAGCCCACTGGTCGAGCTGGCAGAAATGCTGATCGGTAAAGGCTATGACCTGAGCATCTTCGACAGCAACGTTGAATACGCTCGCGTTCACGGCGCCAACAAAGACTACATCGAGTCCAAGATCCCGCACGTTTCGTCCTTGCTGAACTCGGACTTCGACGCGGTCATCAACAACTCCGACGTGATCATCCTGGGTAACCGCGACGAGCGCTTCCGTGCACTCGCCAACAACGCGCCAGCCGGCAAGCGTGTGATTGACCTGGTGGGCTTCATGAAAGGCACCACCACCGAAAACGGTCAAATCGAAGGTATCTGCTGGTAACACACAGCGAGCTGCAAGCCACGAGCTGCAAGTTTCAGGCTTCATCCCTCCAGTCCCGGGCTTCAGCGCCAGCGACTGGAGGTTTGAAGCTTGCGGCTTGAGGTTGCAACTGACTTAGGGATACACACTATGCAAAGGCTGAAGCACGGCTTCCTCCAGGCCGCAGGTTGGCTGTTTTATCTGACGTTGCTGGCGGCCATAGCCATGGCGCTGCCTGCATCGCTGTTTGACTCGCACTCCAAAGATTTTATTTTCCTGATCGGTATCGTCGGCATCTGGCGTTACTCGATGGGCGCAACGCACTTCGTGCGCGGCATGATTTTCCTGTACATCGTCTACCCGCACCTGCGCCGTAAAGTGCGCAAGCTGGGCAAGGCAGCCGATCCATCCCACGTGTACCTGATGGTCACCAGCTTTCGTATCGATGCGCTGACCACCGCTCAGGTGTACAGCTCGGTGATTCGCGAAGCCATCAACTGCGGCTTCCCGACCACCATCGTGTGCTCCCTGGTGGAAATGTCCGACGAGCTGCTGGTCAAGGCACTGTGGGCCAAGTACAACCCGCCGGAGCACGTGAAGCTCGACTTCGTGCGCATCGCCGGTACCGGCAAGCGTGACGGTCTGGCGTTCGGTTTCCGCGCCATCTCCCGCCACATGCCGGACGACCGCTCCGTGGTTGCCGTGATCGACGGTGACACCGTGCTGGCTGAGGGCGTGGTACAGAAAACCGTTCCGTGGTTCCAGCTGTTCGGCAACGTCGGCGGCCTGACCACCAACGAGTTCTGTGAAGTCCGCGGCGGCTACATCATGAGCGAGTGGCACAAGCTGCGTTTTGCTCAGCGTCACATCAACATGTGCTCGATGGCGCTGTCCAAGCGCGTGCTGACCATGACCGGCCGTATGTCGGTTTTCCGCGCCACCGTGGTGACGGACCCGGCGTTCATCGCCGACGTGGAAAGCGACTCGCTGCAGCACTGGCGTCTGGGCCGCTTCAAGTTCCTGACCGGCGACGACAAGTCCAGCTGGTTCAGCCTGATGCGCCTGGGCTACGACACGTTCTACGTGCCGGATGCCGCGATCAACACCGTTGAGCACCCGCCGGAAAAAAGCTTCCTGAAGGCCAGCCGCAAGCTGATGTACCGCTGGTACGGCAACAACCTTCGGCAGAACTCCCGCGCATTGGGTCTGGGCGTTGGTCGTCTCGGGGTCTTCACCAGCATCGTGCTGTTCGACCAGCGCGTGTCGATGTGGACGTCGATCCTTGGCCTGACCGTCGCGATGCTGGCGAGCCTGAAGTTCGGTATCGAATACCTGCTGGCGTACCTGCTCTGGATTGGCATCACCCGTCTGATACTGACGCTGCTGCTGTCGTGCAGCGGTCACAAGATCGGCCCGGCCTATCCGATGATTCTCTATTACAACCAGATCGTCGGCGCACTGATGAAGATCTACGTCTTCTTCCGTCTCGACCGACAGTCCTGGACCCGCCAGGACACAAAACTGAGCCGCGACATGGCCAGCTTCCAGGGTTGGTTCAACACCTGGTCGTCGCGGACCATGACTTTCTCGGCTGGCAGCATCTTCGTTGCCGTGCTGCTGACAATGGTCTGACCGGGCCTCTGACCGAAACAATGGATCAACTCGATTAATCAGGAATTACCACCATGAATACAGCCGTGAATGCCAATGTCGTACATGAATCCGAAGCCCAGCGTCAGCACGCACGGGTCAAGATCCCGGCCAAACTGCGACTGCTCAATGGTCAGCCGAACGCTCCACTGGTGCGTGTCGAAGACCTTTCCGCAGGCGGTCTGAGCTTCGTTGCTCCTGCCAACCTGCGCCCAGGCGTCGGTGAGGTCATCAAGGGTCGTCTGCAGTTCCTGATCGACAACCTCGGTCTGGCCATGGACGTTGACCTGCAAGTGCGCACCATCGATTCGAGCACTGGCCGTGTCGGCTGCCAGTTCCAGAATCTGGAATCGCAAGACATCTCGACCCTGCGTCACCTGATCACTTCGCACCTCTCGGGCGATCTCATCAGCATGGGCGAAGTGCTGGCGACCCTGCAGCGCGATAACTTCACCAAGGCACGCAAATCCAAAGACGGCGGCAGCGGCCTGAGTGCTTTCGGTCGTCTGCGCGCCGTGACCTTCAGCATCGGTATCTTCGCTGTCGGTGTGATTGCATTCGGCTTTGTCGCCAAGTCGGTCTACGGCATGTACTTCGTCAGCCACTCCACGTCGGGCCTGGTCAGCGTGCCAAGCCTGGATGTCACGATGCCCCGTGAAGGCACCGTGACCAGCCTGGTTACGCCAAACGGCAACGTCGCCAAAGGCGCACCGCTGGCGACCTTCAACACCAGCATGCTGGACATGTTGAAAGGCAACCTGGACCCGGATGAAATGCAGCCGGCCAAAATCGAAGAACTGTTCGGTCGTCAACTGGCCGGCACCATGACCAGCCCTTGCGATTGCGTCGTGGCCAAGCAACTGGTTGCCGACGGTCAGTACGCAAGCAAAGGTCAAGTGATCTTCCAGATGGTCCCGCGCAACGTCGCCGCCAATGTCGATGCTCGCTTCACCTACCGTCAGTTCGCCGATGTACAGCCGGGCGCTCGCGTGACCTTCCAGGTCGCTGGCGAAGACGGCGACCACAGCGGCAAGATCGTCAGCGCCACGGCTTTGAGCCCTGCTGACCTGTCCTCCGACATCCGCGTTCAGATCCAGCCTGACGAAGCCATCAACAGCAGCCTGGCAGGTCGCCCGGTTGAAGTGGTGAGCACTCGCGGCCCGTCGCTGAACTGGTTGATCGATAAAGCCACGGCGGCAGGTTTCTAAACATGGCTAGCCCACTACGAAGCTTGTCAGCCCCTACATTGTTGAGCCTGGCGATCGCTATCGGTTTGGGCGGCTGTGCCGGCCTGCCCGATCAGCGCCTGGCCAACGAAGCCCTGAAACGCGGCGACACCGCGCTGGCGGAGCAGAACTATCGGCAACTGGCGGACCTGGGCTATAGCGATGCACAGGTCGGCCTCGCGGATATCCAGGTGGGTACCCGCGACCCGGAGCTGATCAAGCAGGCCGAGGCAACGTATCGCGCTGCAGCCGCCACTTCGCCTCGGGCGCAATCGCGCCTGGGCAAGTTGCTGGCGGTCAAGCCGAACTCCACCGAAGCCGAGCAACGTGAAGCCGAAGGTCTGCTGAAGAAGGCCTTCGCCAATGGCGAAGCCGGCACGCTGATTCCGCTGGCGATGCTTTATCTGCAATACCCGCACACGTTCCCGAACGTGAATGCGCAGCAGAAGATCAACGAATGGCGCGCTGGCGGTTACCCGGAAGCGGGTCTGGCCCAGGTGCTGCTGTATCGCACCCAGGGCACTTACGACCAGCATCTGGCTGAAGTCGAAAGCATCTGCAAGCAAGCCCTGCGCACCACCGACGTTTGCTACACCGAGCTGGCGACGGTCTACCAGAAGCGTGGCGAAGCCGACAAACAGGCTGCGCTGATCGAGCAGATGCAAAGCGGCTACGCCATGGGCAGCGTGCCTGCCATGCGTGTCGACAGCGTTGCTCGCGTGCTGGCGGATTCGACCCTCGGCAAGCCGGACGAAAAGACCGCGCAATCGCTGCTGGAGAAAGTCGCCCCCGGTTACCCCGCTTCGTGGGTCAGCCTGGCGCAGTTGCTGTACGACTTCCCCGAACTGGGCGACGTCAACAAGATGATGGAATACCTGGACAACGGCCGTGCTGCGGATCAACCGCGCGCCGAGTTGCTGCTGGGCAAGCTGTATTACGAAGGCAAGCTGGTCTTGCCGGATGCAAAGAAAGCCGAAGAGCACCTGATCAAGGCCGCTGCGACGCAGATCTCCGCGCATTACTACCTGGGTCAGCTGTATCGCCGGGGTTATCTGGGCCATCCAGACCCGCAGAAAGCTGTCGACCAGTTGCTGACCTCCGCACGCGGCGGCCAGAACAGTGCCGACTTCGCCCTCGCGCAGTTGTTCTCGCAAGGCAAAGGTATCAAGCCTGATCCGGTCAACGCATGGGTCTTTGGCCAGCTCGCACTGGCTCAGGGCACGCCGCAAGCGACGGATCTTGCGCAACAACTGAACGAACAATTGCCGCCTGAGAAGCGCGCCCAGGCGCAGAGTCTTCTCCAGCGAGAACAGCAGGTCCGCGGCACAACCGCGCAAAACGCGTTGGCCTTGCAGACCCTGCAAGAAGAAAAAGACGGCGGGGACGCACCTCTATGAAGCTTAAGTTGAACCCTCTGATGGCGGCCGGATTCGGTCTGGGCTTCTCCCTGATCTGGGCCACGCCGACACTGGCAGCCCTGACCGACACTCAGAATTTCGGCATCGAAGTCAAAGCGACCGGCCAGATGGAAGACGACCGTGACCTCGGCACCCGCAGCGGTGGCGACGTCAACGGTGTCGGTCTGGATCTGCGTCCGTGGGCCTATGGCGAGTGGGGCAACTGGAGCGGTTACGCGATGGGCCAGGTAGTCACCGCTACCGACACCATTCAGACCGACCCGCTGGATCAGCAGGTCACTGACGCAAACGGTCAGAGCGCCCAGCGTTCGCGCAGCACATCGAACAGCCGCAAAGTGGATGACAGCTACGCCGCCCTGCGCGAATTCTGGATCGGCTACAGCGGTTTCACGCCTTACCCTGGCGAGATCCTGAAAGTCGGTCGTCAGCGTCTGCGCAATGACGACGGTCAGTGGCACGACACCAACATCGAAGCGGTGAACTGGACCTTCGACACCACCCTGCTCAAGGCAGAAGTGGGAGCCGCCCAGCGCTTCAGCGAATACCGAACCGACCTGACCGAACTGTCGGCACAGGACAAGGATCGCTCGCACCTGTATGGCGACGTGGAATACCAATGGACGCCGGGCCAATGGGCGGGCGTTCGTGCGCACCACAGTCATGACGGCGGCAGCCTGAAACAACAGGGTTCAGCCATCGACGACCTGGACAAGACCTCGCGGGGCGACCTGACCTGGCTGGGTCTGCAGGCCAACAGCGACGCGTACAACTACCGCAACCTGAACACCGTCAACTATTGGGGCAGCCTGACCTGGCTGACCGGCGATCGTGACCGCATCGGCACCACCTACAACGCGGCCGAAGATCAGTACGTGGCCGGTGAGAAGAACAACGAAAACGTCAACGGCTGGGCCACCGACCTGGGCCTGCGTTTCCGCCTGGACCCGATGTGGCAAGTGGGCGGCGCCTACTCCCGTGCCAGCAAGAACTACGAGCAGAACGGTCTGGAAAGCAACCGCTCGAACTGGACCGGTACCCGCTCGCGCGTGCATCGCTTCGGTGAAGCGTTCCAGGGCGAAATGGCCAACGTAGAGTCGGGCTCGCTGTTCGCGTCCTGGCAGATGCAGGACGAGTACGACGCCTCGCTGATCTACCACAAGTTCCGTCGTGTCGACGGCCATTCGGGCATCGGCGGCGCGGGTATCAACCCTGCTCAGGAAAATGTCGATGACGATGGCGTCAGCACATTTGCCTCGCTGCCCCTCGAAGACGGCCGCAAGGACCTGGGCCAGGAAATGGACCTCGTCGTCACCAAGTACTTCAAGCAAGGCCTGCTGCCTGCTGCGGTAAGCCAGTCGTTCGACGAGCCATCGGCGCTAATTCGTCTGCGCGCAGGCGTGTTCAAACCGGGCGATGCGTACCACAGCGGTGTAGACGATTACATGCACCGCGCCATCGTCGACGTCATCTGGCGCTTCTGATGCAAGCCGCGATAGGAGTGCAATGAGATGAACAGTCAAGCAAGCAGATTGCGTCACCGGGCATGGCCCTATGCCCTGCTGGAAAGCGCTGTGCTGAGCAGCGCCTTGCTGCTCGCCAGCACTGCGGCCATGGCCAACAGCCCGTTGCCGGTTCCCGCCCCTGCGGCGCATCCGGCGGATGGCAAGGATGTGCTGGTCAAGGGCCTGCATCAGGCCAAGACCTACACCATCACCAGCCCGCCCATCGAACCGCTGTTGATGGACAAACCAAAACTGCCTGACCTCTCGGGTTACACCCTGCAGGCCATGCAGAAGAAGATCGTGCGCAGCAAGCCGGGCAAGGTTGCGATCAAACGCATGATGCAGGAAGACTCGCTGAAGGAATTCATCGGCGGTGACAACAAGATGGCCGAATGGGTGGCCCGTCAGCACGGCATCCCACAGGCGATCTTCATCGAAGATGGCTACATGACCCTGCAGGAGCTGGCGAAGAAGGTGCCTAAACAGTACCTGAGCGAAACCTCGCCGGGCGTGTTCCTGGCGCGTCTGCCGATCGTTGTTGGCAAGAACGGCATCCTTGAAGTCGACAAGAAAACCACCGAGCTGCGTCTGTCTCAGGATGCCGGTGCGTTTCTGGTCAACGACAACCTGCTGTTCATGTCCGACACCAAGCTGACCGGCTGGAGCGAGAAGTCCAACGGCCCGTCGACGTTCAAGGCGCCGAAGGAATTCCGTCCGTTCCTGCTGTCCTGGGGTGGCACCCAGACCTACATGTTCAACACCAAAGTGGCGAGCCTGGGTTACAACAACAGCAAGTCATACGGCATCAGTATTTCCCAGTACACGCCGAACATGAAGGCGCAGATGAACCGCGCCGAGCCCACCGGCTGGATCGTCAATTCTGACTTCTCGGACATGTGGTACGGCTTCTACTGCTATGAAACCCGTGACTTCGTGGTCAAGGGCAGCACCTACCACGACAACATCATCTACGGCATCGACCCCCACGACCGTTCCCACGGTCTGATCATTGCCGAGAACACGGTGTACGGGACCAAGAAGAAGCACGGGATCATCGTCTCCCGTGAGGTGAACGACAGCTTCATCATCAACAACAAAAGCTACGACAACCACCTGTCCGGCATCGTCCTTGACCGTAACAGCGTGAACAACCTGGTGGCGTACAACGAGATCTACCGCAACCACACCGACGGCATCACCTTGTATGAAAGTGCCGACAACCTGCTGTGGGGCAATCGTGTGTTCGCCAACAAGCGTCACGGCATCCGGGTTCGCAACAGCACCAACATCAAGCTGTACGAAAACCTGGCCATTGGTAACGGTCTGATGGGCGTCTACGGCCACATCAAGGACCTGTCGGACACTGACCGCGACATCAAGCTCGACCCGTTCGATGCCGAAGTCTCGCTGATCATGGTCGGCGGCGAACTGACCTCCAACGGTTCAGGCCCGCTGTCCATCGACTCGCCTCTGAGCGTCGAGCTGTACAAAGTCTCGATGCTCGCACCGACCAAAGCCAGCGGGATCAGCTTCAACGGTGTACTGGGCGACCGTCAGGACGAAATCCTCGATCTGCTGGTGCGCCAACAGAAAGCCGTGTTGATCGACCCGGTCGAAAGCCAGAAACAACTCCGGGACTGAGGAAGATATTTCTATGCACGCACATTTGATCAAACTGCTCAGCCTCTCGGGCCTGACCGCTGCACTGTTCGCCGCCAGCAATGGCGCGTATGCAGCGGACACCACTGCCCCGAGCTTCACGGCCGAGCCTTGCTGCAGTCTGTGCCCTGAAGCGCATGACGAAAAAAACTACGTCAGCCGCTACCAGCAGAACTTCACCACACTGGTTCAGGCCCAGGGCGACTGGTTGTTCCGGACCCGTGAAGATCTGCGCACCGAATTCGACACAACGCCAGAAGGCTATCGCCGCATGCAAATGCTGCACGATGCCTTCAAGAGCAAGGGTGTAGAGCTGGTGGTTGTGTATCAACCCACCCGCGGGCTGGTCGATCGCAACAAGCTGTTCCCGGCCGAGCGCGACAAGTTCGACTACAACACCGCGCTGCGTAATTACCAGGCCATGCTCGGTCGTTTCGCGAAAATGGGCTACACCGTGCCGGACCTGTCGCCGTTGACCAATGAGCAACAGGCCCACGACTTTTACTTCCGCGGTGACCAGCACTGGACGCCGTATGGCGCTCAGCGCACGGCGAAAATCGTCGCTGATTCCGTGAAGAAGATGCAGGCCTTCGCCGGTGTTCCACGCCGTGAGTTCGAGACCCACCTGTCAGGTCGCATGGGCAAGAAGGGCACTCTTCACAATATGGCCGGTCAATTGTGCGGCACGAGTTACGCCATCCAGTACATGGACCAGTTCGAGACGGAACCCAAAGGCGAAGCCGCCGACGGGGATCTGTTTGGTGACTCCGGAAACCCGGAAATCACACTGGTCGGTACCAGTCACAGCGGGAAGAACTACAACTTCTCCGGTTTTTTGCAGGAATACATTGGTGCTGATGTGCTGAACGTCGCCTTCCCGGGCGGCGGCCTTGAAGGTTCGATGCTGCAGTACCTGGGCAGCGAAGACTTCCAGAAACACCCACCGAAGATTCTCATCTGGGAATTCTCGCCGCTTTACCGCCTGGATCAGGAGACCATCTATCGCCAGATGATGTCGCTGCTGGACAACGGCTGTGAAGGCAAACCGGCAATCATGAGCACCAGCACCACCCTCAAACCAGGGATCAACGAGTTGCTGGTCAACGGCAAAAACGGCATCAAGGATGTGCGCAACGGCAGTAATCAGATCGACATCAAGTTCGCCGACAACTCGGTGAAAACCCTTCAGGCGCGCCTCTGGTACATGAACGGTCGCCACGAAGACTTGAAGATCGAGAAACCTGAAACATCTGAAACCGACGGGCGCTTCTCCTTCGAACTGCGCGATGACAAGGACTGGGCTGACCAGCAATTGCTCGCACTGGAAGTGCAGGGTCCGGAAGCGGGCGCTGCGCCACAGCAGGTCGAAGCGAAAGTATGCAAACGCAACGTGTTCCCGAATGTCGCGCATCAAACCGCGCAAGCCGGGTTATGAGGCTCTTATGCACACTCCAAAACTGATGCTCCCTACCCTTCTGTCGCTGGCAATGATGTCCTCGGCACTGTTCGCCACCGGCGCCAGCGCTGCGTCGACACTTGTGCCGCCGCAGGGTTATTACGAAGGTGTCGAGAAATTCAAGACGGGCCAGGGCAAGTTTAGCTGCGACTCCATTCCGCAGCCCTATACCGGCCCGCTGCAGTTTCGCAGCAAATACGAAGGCTCGGACAAGGCCCGCGCCACGTTGAACGTCGCTTCCGAGCAGGCCTTCCGTGATGCGACCAAAGACATCACGAACATGGAGCGCGCCACCAGCAAAGTGGTGATGCAGTACATGCGCGACGGTCGTCCCGAGCAGCTCGATTGCGCGCTGAACATGCTGACCACCTGGGCCAAGGCCGATGCGCTGGAGTCCACCGACTTCAACCACACCGGCAAGTCGATGCGCAAATGGGCGCTGGGCAGCATGTCGTCCGCCTACCTGCGCCTGAAGTTCTCCGAGTCGCATCCTCTGGCCACCCGCCAGCAGGAAACGCAGGTGATCGAAGCCTGGTTCAGCAAACTGGCGGATCACGTCGTCAGCGACTGGAACAATCTGCCGCTCGACAAGACTAACAACCACTCTTACTGGGCCGCCTGGGCCGTGATGTCCACGGCAGTCGCAACGAATCGCCAGGACCTGTTCGACTGGTCGGTGAAGGAATTCAAGATCGCCGCCAATCAGGTGGACCCGCAAGGTTTCCTGCCGAACGAACTCAAGCGCAAACAGCGTGCGCTGGCGTACCACAACTACGCACTGCCGCCGCTTGCCATGATCGCGAGTTTCGCCCAGGCCAACGGTGTCGATCTGCGCCCGGAAAACAACGGCGCGCTCAAGCGCCTGGGTGATCGCGTGCTGGCTGGCGTGAAGAACTCCGGCAGCGAGTTCGCTGCCCGCGACGGCGAAAAGCAAGACATGACGGACCTGAAGACCGACATGAAATTCGCCTGGCTGGAACCGTACTGCTCGCTGTATGACTGCGGCCCGGACGTGCTTGAACAGAAGCACAAGATGCAGCCGTTCAAGAACTTCCGCCTCGGCGGCGACCTGACCCGCACTTATGACCCGACGCATGAAAAGGGTGACAAGGGCGGTTCGTAAGAGCAGCAAAGTGGGAGCGAGCTTGCTCGCGAAGGGGCCGTTAGAGGCACCTGTTTATTAGCGAGCAAGCTCGCTCCCACAGGGTAGTTCCGGGTTAAACCGAACATGTTTCACCCCTCCATTTTGCGTGGGGGGTTTGGGGGGGCTTCGGCCTTTGATGTTGGACAAATGGAGAGATAAAGGATGGTTTTCTCATCCAACGTGTTCCTGTTCCTGTTCTTGCCGGTGTTTCTCGGCTTGTACTACCTGAGCGGGCAACGCTATCGCAACCTGCTGCTGCTGGTCGCCAGCTACGTGTTTTACGCGTGGTGGCGAGTGGACTTTCTGGCGCTGTTCGCAGGTGTGACGCTGTGGAACTACTGGATCGGCCTGCGCGTAGGCGCCGCCGGGGTCAGAACCAAACCGGCTCAGCGTTGGCTGCTGCTCGGCGTGGTGGTCGACCTGGGCATCCTTGGCTATTTCAAGTACGCCAACTTCGGCGTGGACAGCATCAACGCGATGATGACGTCGATCGGTCTTGAGCCGTTCATCCTCACCCACGTGTTGCTGCCGATCGGTATCTCGTTCTACATCTTCGAGTCCATCAGCTACATCATTGACGTCTACCGTGGCGACACACCGGCAACGCGCAATCTCATCGACTTTGCAGCGTTCGTGGCGATCTTCCCGCACCTGATCGCAGGGCCGGTACTGCGTTTCCGCGACCTGGTTGATCAGTTCAACAACCGCACGCACACCCTCGACAAGTTCTCCGAAGGCTGCACGCGGTTCATGCAGGGTTTCATCAAGAAGGTGTTCATTGCCGACACGCTGGCAGTGGTCGCCGATCATTGCTTCGCCCTGCAGAACCCGACCACGGGTGACGCATGGCTCGGCGCGCTGGCGTACACCGCTCAGCTGTACTTCGACTTCTCCGGCTACAGCGACATGGCCATCGGCCTGGGCCTGATGATGGGTTTCCGCTTCATGGAAAACTTCAAACAGCCCTACATCAGCCAGTCGATCACCGAGTTCTGGCGTCGCTGGCACATCAGCCTGTCGACCTGGCTGCGTGACTATCTGTACATCACGCTGGGCGGCAACCGCGGCGGCAAGGTGGCGACCTATCGCAACCTGTTTCTGACCATGCTGCTGGGTGGCTTGTGGCACGGCGCCAACATCACGTACATCGTCTGGGGTGCCTGGCACGGTGTGTGGCTGGCGATCGAAAAAGCCATCGGACTGAACACCGCGCCGCGCACGTTCAACGTCGTTCGCTGGGCGTTCACCTTCCTGCTGGTGGTCATGGGCTGGGTCATCTTCCGCTCGGAAAACCTGCACGTTGCCGCTCGTATGTATGGCGCCATGTTCAGCTTCAGCGATTTCGGTCTGTCGGAACTCAACCGTGCAAGCCTCACTGGCCTGCAAGTGGCGACCCTGGTTGTGGCGTACATCACCCTCGCCTTCTTCGGCCTGCGTGATTTCTACCGCAACCGCGCCCCGGCCAAGCCGACCGACAAAGCCGCGCAGGCCGACGGCCCTGCCGCTGCAGAGCCTGGCCTGATCAAGGCCGTGCCGGGCGACAAGCCGGGCAGCATCCACCAACCGGGTTACATCGTCGGCACCGAAGCGCAGGTTCAGCCTGCCTACTGGACCGTCGACTGGTCGCGCTATGCCATGCGCGCCCTGATCCTGCTGATGTTCGTGGCATCGATCCTGAAACTCTCGGCGGCCAGTTTCTCGCCGTTCCTTTACTTCCAGTTCTGAGGAGCCTGACATGACCCGTTCATTACGTTTCCTCTACATCTTCCTGTTCCTGGCGATTCTGCTGGTGCTGGGCCTGTGGTCGCTGCGCAGCTTCATCGGTTTCTCGACGTCGAAAGAAACCACCGTGCTCAATGGTCACTGGACCAAAGCGGTGGAAACCCACTACGACGAAGCATTTCCGATCAAGCGTCTGGGCACCAACCTCTGGGCAGCGCTGGACTACAAGGTGTTCAACGAAGGTCGTCCGGGCGTGATCCTGGGCAAGGACCAGTGGCTGTACACCGACGAAGAATTCGACGCCGTTGCCAACAGCGAGCAGAACGAGGCAGACAACCTGGCGATCATTCAGGGCGTGCGCGACACCCTGAAAAAGCAAGGCACGCAACTGGTGCTGGCGATCGTACCGGCCAAGACCCGTTTGTACCCTGAGCATGTCGGGGACAACAAACCGGCCACGCTGCACACCGATCTGTATCAGCAGTTCCACGCTCAAGTGGCTCAGGCCGGCATCCTCGCCCCTGATCTGCTCGCGCCGCTGCAGAGCGCCAAGGAGAAGGGCCAGGTGTTCCTGCGCACCGACACTCACTGGACGCCGATGGGCGCGGAAATCGTTGCCCAGCAGTTGGGTGACGTGATCAGCAAGCAGGTGCCGCTGAACGTTGAACCGCAGAACTTCGTCACCGAAGCCAAGACGACCGAACCCTACAAGGGCGATCTGACCAACTTCCTGCCGCTGGATCCGCTGTTCAGCAACCTGCTGCCCAAGCCGGACGACCTGCAACAGCGCAGTACCAACCCGGCTGAAGTTGGCGCCGAAACTGATGACGCCCTGTTCGCTGACAATTCGGTTGCAGTCGGCCTGGTTGGCACCAGCTACAGCGCTAACCCGAACTGGAACTTCGCCGGTGCGCTCAAACAGGCCCTGCACGCAGATGTCGTGAATTACGCCGAAGACGGCCATGGCCCGATCCTGCCGATGCTCAAGTATCTGCAGACCGACGCCTTCAAGAGCAGCCCCCCGCAGGTGCTGATCTGGGAATTCCCGGAACGCTACCTGCCCGCTCACAACGACCTGACCGAGTTCGACCCACAGTGGATCGCTGAACTCAAAAAGGCCCGTGACCCCCAACAGAATCTGGCGGACAACGCCAACAACTCCAAGTCGCCCACCCGGGCGCAAAACTGAGAGGACTCTTTGACTATGACTTCGCAGAACCCAATGCCAGTTCGTTCGAGCAAAACCAACCTGCTGAAAACCTGCGTGCTGGCCGCGAGCCTGGGCTTCGTCTCCCTTTCCGCATTCGCCGGTGGCGACGCCGCCCTCTATGGCCCGACCGCACCAAAAGGCTCGACCTTCGTGCGTGTATACAACGCCAGCAGCAGCGAAATCTCCGCCAGCGTCGGCAACACCAGCCTCAACGAAATCGGCCCATTGGCCAGCAGTGACTTCGGCTTTATGCCCCAGGGCGACTACACCGCCAAAGTCGGCAGCCAGTCCCTGCCGGTGAAACTGGCCAGCGATCACTACTACACCATCGTCAACAACACCTCGGGCGCGCCGCAACTGGTGGAAGAGCCTCCGTTCAAGAACAAGCAGAAGTCGCTGGTTCGCGTACAGAACCTGAGCGACAAGCCGCTGACCCTGAAAACCGCTGACGGCAAGACCGACGTGGTCAAGGCTGTGTCTGCCAAGGGCACCGGCGAGCGTGAAATCAACCCGGTCAAAGTCAGCTTCGCGCTGTTCGACGGCGACAAGAAAGTGGCCGACCTGAAGCCGGTTGCACTGGAGCGCGGTGAAGCCGCCGTTCTCTACGTCACCGGCAGCGGCAGCAGCCTGTCGCCAGTCTGGGTCAAGCGCCCGACGGGCACTCAGTAAGCGTTGAATCTGGCCGAGAGGCCGCCGGCAGCGCGCGTGATCACCCACGCGCTGCCACGGATTTACGGGATTAAGCGTTCGGCGTCAGGCACTGCGGAGCAAGCAGACAGCCAGGAGGACGCCGAGCGATGCAAGACAAAAACCAGAAAGACCGAAAAGACCTACAGCCCATTCGAACGATTTTTGCTTAACGGAGAAACAAAATGATTCCAGTGATCTTGTCAGGTGGTAGCGGTTCCCGACTCTGGCCTCTTTCGCGTAAACAGTTTCCTAAACAGTTCCTGGCGCTGACCGGCGAACACACTCTGTTCCAACAGACCGTTGAGCGTCTGCAATTCGACGGCATGCAGCACCCTGTCGTGGTGTGCAACAAGGATCACCGCTTCATCGTCACCGAGCAGCTCAATGCACTGGGTCTGGAAACTCAGGCCGTGATCATGGAACCGTTTGGTCGCAACACTGCGCCTGCCGTTGCCATCACCGCGATGATGCTGGCCAACGAAGGTCGCGACGAGTTGATGCTGGTGCTGCCAGCCGACCACGTGATCGACGATCAGAAAGCCCTGCAACGTGCGCTGGCCTTGGCCACCGTTGCTGCAGAGCGTGGTGAAATGGTGCTGTTCGGTATCCCGGCGACCAAGCCTGAAACCGGCTACGGCTACATCAAGTCCACCGCCGACGCACTGCTGCCGGAAGGCGTCAGCCGCGTACAGCAGTTCGTTGAAAAGCCTGATGAACAACGCGCCCAGGAATTCGTCCAGGCCGGCGGTTACTACTGGAACAGCGGCATGTTCCTGTTCCGCGCCAGCCGTTATCTGGAAGAGCTGAAAAAGCACGATCCGGATATCTACGACAACTGCCTGCTGACCCTCGAGCGCAGCAAGCAGGACGGCGACAGCATCTCCCTGGACGAGGCGAGCTTCGCCTGCTGCCCTGACAACTCCATCGACTACGCCGTCATGGAAAAAACCCAGCGCGCCTGCGTGGTTCCACTCGATGCGGGCTGGAGCGATGTCGGCTGCTGGTCGTCCCTGTGGGACGTGAGCGCCAAAGATGAAAACGGCAACGTTGCCAAAGGCGATGTCGTGATTCAGGACAGCCGCAACTGCATGATTCAGGGCAACGGCAAACTGGTCACCGTGATCGGCCTGGACAACGTCGTTGTCGTCGAAACCAAAGACGCCATGATGATCGTCCACAAAGACAAGGTTCAGGGCGTCAAGCAACTGGTCAACACGCTGAACGAGCAAGGCCGCAGCGAAACCCAGAACCACCTCGAAGTCTATCGCCCGTGGGGCTCGTACGACTCCGTGGACATGGGCGGCCGTTTCCAGGTCAAGCGCATTTCCGTGAAGCCGGGCGCCAGCCTGTCGCTGCAGATGCATCACCACCGCGCTGAGCACTGGATCGTTGTATCGGGTACCGCTCAGGTCACCTGCGACGACAACGTGTTCCTGCTGACCGAAAACCAGTCGACCTACATCCCGATCGCCTCGGTTCACCGCCTGCGCAACCCGGGCAAGATCCCGTTGGAAATCATCGAAGTCCAATCGGGTAGCTACCTGGGCGAAGACGACATCGAACGTTTCGAAGACGTCTACGGCCGCTCCACTCCAGGCATCGAAGCCGGCGTGAAGACCCAGACCATCGCGCGTTAATACCGCTTTACCGAGTAGTACTAGCCTCCGTCAATCCTCTGCGTATTCCCCATCCGCAGAGGGTTGTCGGGGGCTTTTTTTCAGGCGAAAGCGGTGCACTGGCAAGCGTGATGGCCCGCTTCGCACCTAATACCCGATTCTTCCTGCAGCCTGGATATTTATCGCGAAGTGATATCAGTACTGTCACCTGTGACAGTACACAGCCAAAATCCAGGGCTTTATCGTAGAGGCGCTGAATTTAAACCATCGCTATCAAGGAACGATCATGATCACACGAGCTGAAGTAAACAAAGTTTATCCAGCCCCCTCGCTGCCGGACGGCCAGATAGTCTTGGGGAAACCAGTAAAAGCTAAATATGATTTATCCGGTTCAGGTTACGGGTTTCCCTTTTTTATTGAGTTCGTTCTAATCAATCAGGACAGCTTCGGTCCTTACTCCCAACAGAGACCCTTTATCCCTAACAAACCCATCGAATTTGAGGTCCCGCCATTCAGATGGTTTGAGGTCGGCGACAAAGTAAGGGTACGTGCCAGGCTCTGGTACATTATTCAGGACCCACAAGAACCTTATATCGGCATAGTTGAAACGCCCTTCTCGCAAACCTATGACGTAGTTGCGTGAAGAGACGAAAAACCCGTAAGCATTTACTGACCTGTTTACACCGGGCGGGATACCAGCCTTTGCCGCCACCCGCCCGGCTTTTACACAATAGAAAGACCGCTGCGACAAGCCCATCTACAGATTGTGGTTGAATCAGACGAACCACCATTAGCTCAATCCCCTCCCCTTTCGGTACGATGCCTTCATCTGCAATCGCGAGATCGACACGATGATTTTCGGCGCCGTACTCCTGTTCACCTGGCTGGTCCTGCTCTTGCGCTATCCCTCCAAAGCCCTGCCCGTTTCCTTGGCAGCGGCGGTTGGGTTGAGCGTCGTGGCGGCGTTTGTGGTCTGGGAAGACAGCCGCGAGGAGCAGCGCCTTGAGCGCCTGCAAATGCGCGTCAACTATGCGCCGCAGCAATGCCCGACGGGTCGCCCGTTGCTGGTGCTGATCGATAACGGCAACTCTGTTTCGCTCACCCAACTGCGCTGGAAGATCGCGGCCTACGCGCCGGGCGATACCGTGAATCTGGCCGAAGACACCTACACCGCACCGCGCTACCGGGGACCGGGCGACTTGTTGCCCGGCAGCCAGTGGCAAGATTGCTTGCCGATGCCCCCGCTGCGCCCGGGTTATCGGCCGCAGACCCTGGAGTTTCGTGCCGAACGCCTGCAAGGCAGGTTCTCCGGCTGAGCGCCGCCCTTCTCTTTTTTCAAGGACTGAACCATGTCTGTGGTGTTGATCACCGGTTGTTCCAGCGGCATCGGCCGCGCCATGGCGGATGCGTTCAAAGCGGCAGGCCATGAAGTCTGGACGACGGCACGCAAGCCGGCCGACGTGCTGGCGCTGACCACCGCCGGTTTTCGTGCCGTGGCCCTGGACGTCAATGACAGCGATGCGATTGATCTGCTGGTCTGCGAGCTTGATCAACACGGCAAAGGGCTCGACGTGCTGATCAACAACGCAGGCTATGGTGGCATTGGCCCGCTGCTGGATGGCGGTGTCGAGGCCATGCGCAGGCAGTTCGAAACCAACGTGTTTTCCGTGGTCGGCGTGACGCGCGCGCTGTTTCCAATGCTGCGCCGCAACAAGGGACTGGTGGTGAACATCGGCAGCGTTTCGGGCGTGCTGGTGACGCCTTTCGCGGGCGCGTATTGCGCGTCCAAAGCCGCCGTCCATGCAATGACTGAAGCACTGCGCATGGAGCTGGCGCCTTTCGGCATCCGGGTGATGGAAGTCCAGCCCGGCGCCATCGACACCCAGTTCGCGCAGAACGCCAGCCACGAGGCCGAGCAAGTGATTCACCAGAATTCGCCGTGGTGGCCGTGGCGTGAAGGCATCCGCGCGAGGGCCAATGCGTCCCAAGGCAATCCGACACCCGCCACTGACTTCGCCCGCGACGTCCTCAACGCCGTGCAACACTGCCATCCACCGCGTCTGCTGCGATCCGGCAACGGTAGCCGCGCGCTGCCACTCATGGAACGGCTGCTGCCCAAGGCACTGCTGGAATGGATTCTAAGCAAGCGCTTCAAGCTGGATAAACAGGGCTGACCTCCAGCGTCGGCCCTTGCAGATAGGCACTGACCAGTAGTGGTTGATGCAAAACTTGTGGGAGCGAGCTTGCTCGCGAAGGGGCCAGTACATCCGCAGCATTTTTAGCTGCCGGGCTGAAGTCTTCGCGAGCAAGCTCACTCCTACAAGTCCTGCGGCATGGCCGAAATCCTGCGTCACCCCCAGTGATTGGCGAGCAACCGGGGTGGCGCTCCACCGTGCTCGCGAAAGCTTACTTCCAATCTCCATGGATCGCAGGCGTTACTGCACCGAGCCTTCCTGCTCGGGATTCACAATCACCGTGCAGGTGATCCCCGCCGCCAGCACAACCCCTTCCGGCACGTGATCCAGGTGAATGCGCACGGGCACGCGCTGGGCCAGTCGTACCCAGTTGAAGGTCGGGTTAACGTCGGCGATCAGCTCGCGGCTCTCCGGGTTGTCGCGGTCGTAGATGGCGCGGGCGATGCTCTCGACGTGGCCCTTCATCACTTCGCCGCTCATCAACTGCATGTCCGCCGGATCGCCGATCCTGACGTGGGGCAGTTTGGTCTCTTCGAAGAAGCCGTACACCCAGAACGAATTCCTGTCGACGACGGCCATCTTCGCTTCGCCGATGCGCGCGTAGTCGCCGCGATGCACGTTGAGGTTGGTGACGTAGCCGTCCACCGCCGCCAGCACTTTGGTGCGTTGCAGGTTCAATTGCGCGGCTTCGAGCTGGGCGACCGCCAGTTGATAATCCGCCTGGGCAGAGGTCGCGACATTGCTGGCGTCTTCGCGGCTTTCGGCGGAGATCACCAGGGCGTCCATGTCCTTACGCCGATTGGCATTGACCTTGCGCATCTCCCACGTCGCCTTGCGCGACGCCACCATGGCCTCGGCCTGCTTCACCGCCAACTGATAATGCTCAGGGTCGATCTGCATCAACAGGTCGCCTTTTTTAACCGGCTGGTTGTCCTTCACCGGCACATCAATTACCACGCCGCTGACGTCGGCGGCGACGTTGATCACGTCGGCGCGCACCCGGCCGTCGCGGGTCCAGGGCGTGTCCATGTAATGAATCCACAGCAGCCGGCCGATCCAGATGGCCAGGGCCAGAATCAACAAAGTCGCGATCAGACTGAAGAGCTTTTTCATCTCAACCAACGTGCCTCAACGGTAAACAGTGAGCGCCATGGCGCCGAAAATGCAGCTGAACAGGCTCAGACGCAGCAGCGCCGGATGCCAGAAAAAACGGTACAGGTCGAGCCCGGACATGAAGCGGTCCAGCGCCCAGGAAAGCACCATCGCGACCAGAAACATGACGGTCACGGTCGGCATGTAAACGCCGTGGAAGGCGAGTTCACGAGGCATTGAGTTGTCCTTGCGGCGAGGCCACAGACGCCTGCTCTGACGGAGCGCCTGCCAGCGGCGATTGCGGGTCCAGCAGGCAGGTGCGGATGAAGTGCAGATAGCTTTTCACCCGGCGCAATGCCGAGGTGTCGAAGTGCGGCGCGAAAGGCTCGTCGGTGTTCTGCACGCACACGATGGCGTGATCGACGGCGGACAGGCTGCGCGCCAGGTTGTGGCGATCAGGCTGGATGAACAGACGAATCAGCGAGCGGCCCATGGCGCGAATCGCCTGCCGCCAGGGTTGCGATTCGGCATAGCTGGGGTGCACCGGCAGGATGTCCTGCTCACGGCGCAACTCGATGATCGCGTGGCCGATCTCCAGCACCACGAACATCCAGCGCAGCAGGTTGCGTTGCACTTCCGGTTTGCCGGCGGCCAGGCCATAGGCCTGATGCATCAGGTCGCGGGTGCGGCTTTCGAAGCTGGAACGGATCCCGCGCAGCGGCGCGCTGATGGCGAAACTGACTTGCTGACGCAGATTGCCTTCCAGCCGCTGCCACAGCCAGCGACTGTTCGGCGGCAGAATGATTGCCCCCGCCGCCGCGCACAGCAGCATGCCGAGGACCATGGCGATGTAGTCATTGATGAACGCATACGGGTTGTAGACCGTGAGGTTGTCCGGCGCCGAACCGATGCTGAAGAAAATCAGCAGCCCCAGTCCGTAGCCGACCCACTGCGGCCGCGTGGTCAGGAAGGTGCCGAGCACGAACACCGGCGCCAGCACCATGCACAGCAGGGGGAAACCATCGATGCGCGGCAGCACGAAAAAGGTGATGAAAAAACCCAGCACCGCCCCCAGAAAAGTCCCGCAGGCCATCTGAAACGACATGCGCCTCGGGTTCGGCGTCGTCGCGGAAAGCGCCACGGTGGCGGCGGACACCAGGGTCATCGACGCACCGCTCGGCCAGGCCGTCGCCACCCAATACACCGACATCACCCCGAGAATAAACGTCGCGCGCACGCCGGAGGCCAGCGAAGACAGCCAACTGGTGGTGGAGACGAACGGCTCGACCCATTTCTCGCGCGCATGGTTGTGATCGGCCAGGGACGCGTGGGTCTGGGCGTAGTCGTGCATGTCGTCGACGAAGCGATACAGCAATTCGTAGGCGGTGTGGAAATCCAGCAGGTCGTCGTCGCCGGGCTCGGTTTTGACGAACTCGGCACGCAGGCTGCGCACGTGCTCGGGCAGGTCGGCCTTGTACACGCTCAGCCGATTGGCGAGCAGCGCGGCGTCGGCGTTGGTCAGCGCGCGCCCGGCGAAAGGCTCCAGCAATCCAGTCAGCGCAGTCAGGCCGGGCTCAATGGCCTGAACCGCCGGCGTCACACCGCGTCGACGCAAGCGTTCCAGCAATTGATGCAGAGCGTTGAAGCGCGTGGTGATGGTCATGAATTCGCTGTTCAGGCGATTCAATCGGCCGTTGCGACGGCGCATGTGCGGGTCTTCGAACACCGTGACCGCGCGCAGGCCTTCGAGTCCCACGGCATCGGCGATGAAGCGCACGTTGCTGGCCTCGAAAGACGCCGGATCGCTCTCGCCGCGCAGGCCGGTGATGACGAACTGGGCGAAGGTGCCAAAGCGCTGATACAAGGTGTTGCGCATCGCCGCGCCGGCGCTTTGCGGCAGGATCGCCGCGCTGACCAGCGTCGAACAAACGATGCCGAGCGAGATTTCCAGCACCCTCCACATGGCCGCCATAAATGAGGTATCGGGGTGAGCGAGCGCGGGCAGCCCAGTCATTGCGGCGGTGTAGCCGGCCAGCACAAAACCATAGGCGCGAAAGTTGCGATAGCGCGCGGCGCCGGCGCAGCAGAAACCGACCCAGATCGCCAGACTGCCAAGGAACAGCTCGCTGTTTTGCGCGAACAACGCCATCAGAGTGACCATCACCACGGAGCCGGCGACGGTGCCGAGCAAGCGATAGAAACTCTTGGCGAACACCTGACCGCTCTGGGGCTGCATGACGATGAACACGGTGATCATGGCGGTGCGCGGCTGCGGCAGCTCCAGGCGCATGGCGATCCAGTACGTGAGGAATGCCGCGGTCAGTACCTTGCCGATGTAGATCCACGTCACGCCATCGCTGCGCGCCCAATCGTTCAGGCCGCGACGCCATTCGAGGGATTTGAGCCAGTTAAAAGCGGCGTTCATCGCCAGGCCCTGCCGAAGCGCGTCATTTATTGAACACCGCCAGCGACACCGGCGTTTTCGGCGCAACGGTCCTTTCCGGCGCAGGCGAATCATTGCCCGCCATCAACCCTCCCCCCAGCGCCACCACCAACTCCGCATGCACCGTCAGGCGTTCGGCCTGGACGTGTTGCTGCACCTGCTGCTGATGGAACAACAGCGTCTGCGCGTTGAGCACATTGAGGTAATCGGTCAGGCCGCGCTGGTAGGCGACCATCGCGATGTCGTAGGTTTTCTGCGCGGCGGCTACCGACTGATCGGCGAACTGTTGCTGCTTGTCCATCGACTCGCGGCGAATCAGTTGATCGGAGATGCTCTTCAACGCCATCACCAGGGTTTGGTTGTACTGCGCGACGGCTTCGTCATAACCCGCTGACGCCACGCCCAGCTCCGAACGCAAACGCCCGCCGTCGAAGATCGGCAACGTGATCGCCGGGCCCACGCTGTAGTTGAATTTCTTGCCGGCGAGGAATTCCAGCATGCCACCGCCGGTGGCCATGTAACCGAGGCTGCCCATCAGATCGACGTTCGGATAAAACCCGGCATGGGCCACATCAATGCCCCGCGCCTGCGCCGCCACCCGCCAGCGACTGGCCACCACATCCGGACGCTGCCCCAGCAATTCGGCCGGCAACGCCGACGGCAGTTTCAACGCGGCATTCAGCGACAGCGTCGGGCGCTGAAGACGTGCGCCCTCGCCCGGCCCTTTGCCCGCCAGCGCGGCGATCTGATTGCGGCTCAGGGCAATTGCCTCGTCCAGCGCGTCAATCTGACGATGGGTTTCGGGCAGCGGGGTTTCCGCCTGGCTGACTTCAAAATGGGTGCCGATGCCGCCTTTCAGACGGCGCTGGGCCAGATCAACGATCTGCTGCTGTTGCGCGAGGGTCGCTTCGGCGATATCGCGCTGGGCGTAGTTGAGGGACAACTGGATGTACGCGCGGACGATGTTGTCCTGCAATTCCAGCTGCGCCTGCCGCTCCTGGGCCGCGCTCATGTGCGCCATGTCCAGCGCCTGTTCGGAGTGACTGCTTTCCTGGCCCCACAGATCAAGGGAATAACTCAGGCCCAACGAAGCGTTGTTGTCCCACGTGCTGGTGTTCGACAGCTCACCCGGACCATAGAACTGATCCGTCGGCCAGTTATGCCGTTTCAGCGTGCTGTCGCCGGAGATGTGCAGGGATTCCGCCGATTCCGCGATACCCGCCATGGCCTTGGCCTGACGCACCCGCGCGGCAGCGATCGCCAGGCTGGGGCTGCCGAGCGCGGCCAGTTCGATCCAGCGATTGAGTTGTTCGTCGCCATAGGCGCGCCACCACTGTCCGGCTGGCCAGTGGGCGTCTTTGTCGGCCGCCTTGATGGCGTCGTCGGTGGCTAGGGCGTCGGGGGACAACGCTGTGCCTTGTGGGGCGATTCCGCCAGTTCCGATGCAGCCGCTGATGAGTAACGTTAAAGCCCACACACTGAGGGGCTTGAGCCCTCTGACGAGACGACGCGGCACTGCTGCAATTACCTGAATGGAGGGGGAATCGATGATGCGGCGATTCTAGGCGGCGTCTAGTCCGGCGATAAGCCGGGACTTCTGCGAATCTTTGTTACCGAACGGGAGATAATCCTTTGGTATGGCTGACATGGATCAGTTACTTCATGTCACAATTTGCTATCTCACCTGAGAACGGCCAATGGACACTCTGCAAAACATGCGCGCCTTCACTTGCGTGGCGCAAGCGGGCAGCTTCACCGCTGCCGCCGCTCAACTGGACACCACCACCGCAAACGTTTCGCGCGCTGTCTCCAATCTCGAAGCCCACCTGCAAACCCGACTCCTCAACCGCACCACGCGACGCATCGCCCTGACTGAAGCGGGCAAGCGTTACCTGCTGCGCTGCGAGCAGATTCTCGGCTACGTGGAAGAGGCGGAAGCCGAAGCCAGTGACGCACATGCGCGTCCGGCCGGGCAGCTGAAAGTCCATTCGATGACCGGCGTAGGCCAGCATTACGTCATCGACGCGATTGCCCGCTACCGGCGCAATCACCCGGACGTGTCGTTTGACCTGACCATGACCAACCGCGTCCCGGACTTGCTGGAAGAGGGTTACGACGTGTCCATCGTGCTCGCCAGCGAGCTGCCGGATTCAGGCTTCGTGTCCCAGCGACTGGGCATCACCTACAGTATCGTTTGCGCCTCTCCGGCCTACATCAAGGCGTTCGGCATGGCGCATCGACCGGCCGACCTGCTCAATCACGCCTGCCTGCGTCTGGTCAGCCCGGTGTTCCCGCTGGAAAAGTGGTCGTTCGACGGCCCCGAAGGTCAGGAAACAGTGACCATCGGCAATTCGCCGTTTCTGGTGAATTCGGCCGACGCCATGCAGGCGGCGATCAGCAGTGGCATGGGCATCGGGATTCTGCCGATCTACTCGGCGATCGAGGGTTTGCGTAATGGTTCGCTGGTGCGGGTATTGCCTCAGTACCGCTCCCACGAGCTGAACCTGTACGCGATCTACCCGTCGCGGCAGTACCTGGATGCGAAGATCAAAACCTGGGTCGAGTACCTGCGCGGGTCCTTGCCGGAAATCATGGCCGCCCACGAAGCGGACCTGCAGACCCATGTGTTGCCGGAGACGGTTTAATCATCATCCACGCGCAACGGCGGAATCCTGCCAATCCCTCGGCAAGAATGTTAGCGTGCTACGCATTGCCCTTCTGACCTGCCGAGAGAAGCTATCCGATGAAAAAGACCGTCCTTGCCTTCAGCCGCGTGTCACCGGAAATGGCCGAGCGCCTGCAGCAAGACTTCAACGTGATCATCCCCGATCCGAAAAAGGGTGATCTGAACGCGCAGTTCAACGAAGCCCTGCCCCACAGCCACGGCATGATCGGCGCCGGGCGCAAGCTGGGGCGCGAGCAGTTGGAGAACGCGACGCAGCTGGAAGTGGTGTCGAGCATTTCGGTCGGTTACGACAACTACGATGTCGGCTACCTCACCGAACGCGGCATCATGCTGACCAATACTCCCGACGTGCTGACGGAAAGCACTGCCGACCTGGGCTTCTCGCTGATCATGAGCAGCGCCCGCCGCGTCGCCGAACTGGACGCCTACACCAAAGCCGGCCACTGGAAGCGAAGCATCGAGGCGCCGCATTTCGGTACCGATGTCTACGGCAAGACGCTGGGCATTGTGGGCATGGGCAACATCGGCGCAGCGGTCGCTCGACGCGGTCGTCTGGGTTTCAACATGCCGATTCTGTACAGCGGCAACAGCCGCAAGACCGCCCTCGAGCAGGAACTGGGCGCGCAATTTCGCACGCTGGATCAGTTGCTGGCGGAGTCGGATTTCGTTTGCCTGGTGGTGCCGCTCAGCGAAAAGACCCGGCACCTGATCAGTACGCGCGAGCTGTCGCTGATGAAGAAGAGCTCCATTCTGGTGAACATCGCCCGCGGTCCGATCGTCGACGAGCCGGCGCTGATCAAGGCGCTGCAGGACGGCACCATTCGCGGCGCCGGGCTGGACGTGTACGAAAAAGAGCCGCTGTCCGAGTCGCCGCTGTTTGCACTGAGCAACGCGGTGACGCTGCCCCACATCGGTTCGGCGACGGACGAAACCCGCCAGGCCATGGCCGACCGCGCCTACGCCAACCTGCGTGCCGCACTGCTGGGCGAGAAGCCGCAGGATCTGGTGAATGGGCAGGTGTGGAAGGGCTGAGCGTCACAGTTCTAGTGGGAGTGAGCCCTTGTGGGAGTGAGCTTGCTCACGAAGGGGCCGGGGCAGTCAGCCTCGTTCTCTGGTGGCTCCGAGAAAGCCTTCGCGAGCAAGCTCGCTCCCACGTGAGGGTGGGCTCACTCGAGATATGATTGTTCCCACGGTCCCCGTCACTAGTGTCCGGGGAAAGTCCGGAGGGGGAGCTTGCTCCCCCTCTCTGACAGCATCGATAGGGCATAATCAGTCTTTTCCGACTCGGTTTTCGCGATGTTTTCCAGC
>NZ_JAUFNS010000023.1:0-77188 GCF_041060445.1 Pseudomonas sp. W2-17
ATCGCCGATGGTAGTGTGGGGTTTCCCCATGTGAGAGTAGGTCATCGTCAAGATTAAATTCCAGAACCCCATTTGCGAAAGCAGATGGGGTTTTGTTTTTGCGCGCGGAAAGCTGCTAAACCCTGGTCCAAAAAAAACCACCCGAGATGAGGTGGTTTTGGTATTTGGTAACGCTGATCAGTCACCGCGATACACGCACCCGCTGGTGCATGTCTCATGAATCCGTATAGCGGACAGCTCTGGCAGCAGCGGCTTTAACTCCTTCCAGATCCACTTCACCAACACTTCACTGGTCGGGTTTTCCAGGCCGGGAATGTCGTTGAGGTAGTTATGATCCAGACGCTCGTATAGAGGCTTGAATATCGTCTTGATCTCGGAGAAATCGCGAATCCATCCGGTATGGGGATCGGGTTCGCCCTGCAGATAGATCGCTATACGAAATGAGTGACCGTGCAGACGTCCGCACTTGTGGCCGTCTGGCACGTGAGGGAGCCGGTGAGCTGACTCGAACGTAAATTCTTTAAAAATTTCCACGGTGATATAAGCCTTGAGAAGTGGCGATCGCCAGAGCGATAAATGCAAGCGGCGAGTTTATCAGTAATGGTTTGGCCAGTGACAGGCAGAACCTGATCACGTGGTTAAACCAAGGGCTGCAGGCGTCGAACGAGGCGGCCTGTGTCGACGAGCTCCAGGAACTCATCCCCCAGTCGCTGGCTGCTTTCCATTGCGGCCCGCCAATACCGCTGCCGATCCGCATCCCTCCCGACGAACCGCTTGAAGTCGCTTCGATCAGGCAGCTTGCCATAGGGCAGCGTCGCCAGGTACTCCTTTGAGGGCGCAAGCAGCACGACGT
Source organism: Pseudomonas sp. W2-17 (assembly GCF_041060445.1). Lineage (NCBI taxonomy): Bacteria > Pseudomonadati > Pseudomonadota > Gammaproteobacteria > Pseudomonadales > Pseudomonadaceae > Pseudomonas > Pseudomonas sp. W2-17. Next base: position 854 of record NZ_JAUFNS010000023.1, read on the forward strand.
CTTGAAGCCGAGTCTGGTCGCCTCTGCGCCAGGGCAGCGCCTTGTCAAACCAGCCTGGAATGATTTTGTCGGTGAAGTGCGGATACAGCACGATGTCGCTTCCGCTGTAAGGAAGATCCAAATGGTAGTCGAGCAGGCCGCCGTCACGGAACATCCCTGCGCCGACACCGGGTATCTCTGCAACGCCCTCCATAACCATGGGAATGGAGCCTGACGCCAGCAATGCCTGGCGCAGGTTGAGCGTATTCAGTGGCAAGCAATGAGACGGAAAGTCAGTCATTGGCAGAAGGGGAGGGGCGAGGCGTGGGTCGTGCATGACCAGCCGCTCGAAATGCCGCGACAGGCGCGCGCGTCCGAGCAGGTTATCTGCGATCACGGCTCCCAGTCCCAGGCTCAACCCAGCACGATGATCTCGGGCAAGCAAGCCGCGGCTTCTGACGATCATCACGTTGAGCCGGTAATGGGCGTTCGTCAGGACGTGTGCATCATCCGCCTGCAAAAGCGCGTCGAGCATCTTCATGCAACTGCGAGTGACCTGCGCCATAGTTACGCCTTTGGCGAAACTCTGCTCGTTGTACAGTCGCCCAAGTCGCTGGATTCCTGCAACCGGGTCCGGCAAGCATGCGCTCGCAAAGCGCCACGAACCGATGGAGGCGCCAATCAACGAGCGCTCCCGCTGAGCCCGGGGCAGCCATTCGCCGAACAGCGCCAGATCCAGTCCCTGAATCCCCAATGCTTTCGGACCACCCGCAGCGCCAGGAATGATGCCGACGTCTATCGGCGACAGCCCTTGCTCGCTGATCCGCGTCAACGCGCGCCTGCCGGCCTTGATAGTCAATGCCGGGTATTTGATGTGAATGCTGCTCATGGCCCCTCCGTGGTCGGACAGGGGAGAATCATATCGTGGATCTCGCTTACATCCACTGGCGGCTCGCCAGGTAGTGGCACGTAGCCAGATGAATTCAGCTTCAATTAAGTTCGTCCGTTTATGGTGGGCTCCGTAAACAACCAGACCACTACGGAGATCCACCATGAAATTCCTGACTGCCTTTATCGCTGCCACTGCACTCACCGTCACAGCCGGTTATGTCCAGGCCCGGGATCTGGGTCCAGATGAGGCGCTGAAACTGCGCGATGCGGGTACTATTCAGTCCTTTGAAAAGCTCAACGCCGTCGCCTTGGCGAAGCATCCGAAATCCACCATCACTGACACCGAGCTGGAACAGGAATATGGCAAGTATGTTTACCAGATCGAACTGCGCGATGCGCAAGGTGTGGAGTGGGACGTTGAAGTCGACGCCGTCAGTGGCCAGATCCTCAAAGACCACCAGGACGCCTGATGATCTCCAGTAAGCGTCCCGCCAAGCGTTTCGTTTACTGTCTGGCGGCCGCCTGTGCGGTCACCCCGAGCCTGGCGTGTCTGGCTCGGGATCTGAATCAGGACGAGGTGCTTGAGCTGCGCAGAAAAGGCGTGATTCTGCCGCTTGAGCAGTTCATTGATCAGGCACTGGGACGTTACCCCGGCTCCAAGCTGCTTGAAGCCGAACTTGAGGAAAAACACGGTGTGTTGGTCTATGAGATCGAGCTGCTTACTGCCGATCATGTGGTGCGCGAGCTGAAATTCGATGCCGGTGACAGCCGCCTGTTGCAAGACAAGGAAGACGATTGATGCGTTTGTTATTGGTTGAGGACCACGTTCCTCTGGCGGACGAGCTCATCAGTACGCTGGGCCGGCAGGGTTACGCGATCGACTGGCTGACTGACGGCCGGGATGCGGTTCATCAAGGGGCTACCGAGCCTTACGACCTGATCGTGCTTGATCTCGGTTTGCCAGGCGTTCCGGGACTAGAGGTCCTGCAGAAATGGCGGTCCGGCGGGCTGTCCACCCCCGTACTCATTCTGACGGCGCGGGCCTCGTGGGCCGAACGTATCGAAGGCCTGAAGGCTGGCGCCGACGACTATCTGACCAAACCCTTTCATCCCGAAGAGTTGCAGCTGCGCATTCAGGCGCTGCTTCGCCGTGTCCGTGGTCTGGCCAATCAGCCGAAACTTGAAGCCGCCGGCCTGCACCTGGACGAAGGGCGCCAGTGCGTCAGTCGCGGCGAGGAGGACATCCAGCTGACGGCGGCGGAGTTTCGCCTGCTGCGTTACTTCATGCTGCACCCCGGGCAGATTCTGTCCAAAAGTCATCTGGCCGAGCATCTTTATGACGGGGAGAACGAGCGGGACTCGAACGTGATCGAGGTCCACGTCAACCATTTGCGCCGCAAGCTTGGGCGGGCCGTGGTCGAGACACGACGCGGGCAAGGCTATCGTTTTGGCGGGACGGGCGAGTGAGGTCGATACAGCGACGCTTGAGCCTGGGCCTGATCAGCGTGCTGCTGATTGTCGGGCTGGTCCTGGCGCAGATCAGCCTGTGGTTGTTTGAAGTCGGCTTGCAGCGTTATCTCGAGTCTGGCCTGCGCAATGAAAGCGAGCTGCTGCTGGTGGCATTGGTGCGCGGCCCTGACGGCCTGCAGCTAGATGAGCATCGACTGTCGCCCGGCTATCAACGACCCTATTCAGGCCATTATTTCCGGATTGATTTCGACCAGGGCCATTGGCGCTCGCGCTCGCTGTGGGATCTGGAGTTGCCGCATCCGGGCAAGCCAGGTCTGCACGCCGATCTCGCGCTTGAGAAGACCGACCAATCGCTGTTGCTGCTGCACACCGATTACCGCAAGTTCGGGCAGACCATTTCTATCACTGTCGCTCAGGACTACACCCCGGTGCGGAACAGTTTCGCACTGGTCCAGCGCATCGGTCTCGGATTGGGGCTGATGGCCCTGATATTGATTCTGGTGTTGCAGCGCGTCACGGTTCGCCGCGCATTGCGCCCGCTGGAAAGGGCCAGAGAACAGATTTTCCAGCTGCAACAAGGACAGCGCTCGCAACTTGATGAGCGAGTGCCGGTGGAACTTGAACCGCTGGTCGCGCAGATCAATCATCTGCTGGCCCACACCGAGGACAGTCTCAAGCGCTCCCGCAATGCCCTTGGCAATCTGGGCCATGCGCTGAAAACGCCGCTGGCCGTGTTGATGAGCCTGGCCGAAGGCGACAGGCTGGCAGGTCATCCGCATGTGCGCGATACCCTGCGCGATCAGCTGCTGCACATTCAGCAGCGTCTGGAGCGTGAGCTCAATCGTGCGCGGTTGTCAGGCGATGCCTTGCCGGGCGCGCGATTTGATTGCGCTGCGGAGATACCCGGACTGTTCTCCACATTGCGGATGATTCATGGCGAGCATCTGGAGCTGAGCAGTGAGATCGCTGCGGATCTGTTCCTGCCGTGGGATCGGGAGGACATCCTCGAGCTGTTGGGCAACGTGATGGACAACGCCTGCAAGTGGGCCGACTGTCAGGTCAGGCTGACCATTGCCAAAGGCGCTGATGGCTACTGTCTTTTGATCGATGACGATGGCCCGGGCATCCCCTCGAAGCATCGCGATGAAGTGATCGGCCGTGGCAATCGTCTGGATGAGCAAGTGACCGGCCACGGTCTGGGTCTCGGCATCGTCAAGGACATTGTCGAGGCGTGGGGCGGGCGCATTCAGTTGCTGGACAGCCCCATGGGCGGGCTGCAAGTGCGCATCGATCTGCCCGAGCGACTCAGCCCGCAACTGCCGGGGAGCGAAAGCGCGCCTCAACCCAAGTGACCTCAACTTTTTGTGCGTCGGGCCGTTAACCGTAAAGGAACCCCAACGGCTCAACGCACAAAAACAAAGGGTCATGACTGCCATGCGGCTAAATCTCAAAGCCAAAGTACTTTCGCTTGCCGTGCTTCCGGTGTTGGTGTTCGCACTGATCATCAGCGTCAGCACCGTCATCATGCTGCGTGAACAGGGCAAGCGCGATGTGGAGGAAACCCGCCAGCACCTGCTCGCGGAGGCCAAAGCCACGTTGCAAAGTTACGTGGCAGTTGCGCTGGGCACCATCAAACCGCTGTATGACGCGTCGGCCCCAGGTGACATGGAAGCCCGGGCGCAGGTCATCAAGATGCTCTCCCAGGTCACCTACGCCAAGGACGGGTATTTCTTCGGCTACGACTCTCAGGCGGTGCGGCTGTTCAAGGGCAATAGCCCGGACGGCATCGGCAAGAGCTTCAAGGACGCCCGCGATCCAAAAGGCGTTTTCGTGAATGCCGGCCTCGTTGACGTGGCGAAAGCGGGTACTCATTACCTGGAATATTCCTCCGCGCTGCCCGGTTCGAGCGAGCTGGTTCCCAAGCTGGGTTACACCGAATACCTGCCGAAATGGGACATGGCCTTCGGGTCGTCGATCAATCTGGACAACATCGATGCCAAGGTCCAGGAGCTGCAGAAGAATGTCGCCGAGCGCCGGCAGAACATGCTGGTCAGCATCATTGGCATCACGCTGCTGGTATTGGTGATTATCGCAGCGGTGGGCTTCTGGATCGCGGGCGGTATTCTGCGGCCGCTGCGCCTGATGAAAGCCAACCTTGATGACATCGCCGCCGGTGAGGGTGATCTCACCCAGCGCTTGGCGGTGACCTCCCAGGACGAACTCGGCGAGCTGGCCGGGTCGTTCAACCGCTTTGTCGACAAGATTCATGGGCTGGTCCGGCAGATCGCCGAAATGACCGCGCAACTGACCGGGCTGGTGGGTGAAGTGACCGACCAGGCGCAACGTTCCGAGCAGGCAATGGAGCGTCAGCGTCACGAGACTGATCAGGTCGCCACGGCGATCAATCAGATGTCGGCCGCGGCCCAGGAAGTCGCGAAGAGCGCTCAAGGTGCTTCGGTTGCGGCGCAGCAAACCGATGCCGAAGGTCAGGCCGCCAAGCGAGTGGTCGACGGCAGCATCCAGCAGATTCACGCGCTAGTGAACGACATCCGCGACAGCGGTACTTCACTGGACAGCCTGCAGAATGACGTGTCGTCCATCGTCGGCGTGCTCGGGGTGATTCGATCCATCGCCGATCAAACCAATCTGCTGGCGCTCAACGCCGCGATCGAGGCTGCGCGTGCCGGTGAAGCAGGCCGAGGATTCGCCGTGGTAGCGGATGAGGTACGTGCGCTGGCGAGCCGTACGCAGCAAAGCACTCAGGAAATCCAGGGCATGATCGAACGCTTGCAGCAGGGCACTCAAGGCGCGGTGCAGGCGATGCGACGTTCTAGCGAGGCGGGCGACGGGACCTCCGCGCGGGCGAATGAAGCGGGCGCGTCGCTGGATACGATCGGTCAACTGATCGGCACGATCAACGCCATGAACGCGCAGATCGCCAGCGCCGCAGAAGAGCAGACGGCCGTGGCGGAAGAGATCAATCGCAGCGTCCACCAGATTGCCGTGGCGGTCGAAAGCGTGGCGGATGAAACCCGCCACAGCGCCGCCACGTCGCGCAACCTCACAGAGCTGAATCAGCGTCTCGGCCAGTTGGTCCGGCAGTTCAGAATCTAGATCGGGATAGCGGGCTTCTCTCTCGGCCCGCCGTCCGCACTTCCTCCATTGACCTTGCGCTTCAGGCGCGGCACTCCTGCGGCGATAAACGGACTAAGCATCAGACCGTGTGCTTGGCGCGGTGTAATGACATGGAAGAAACATGAACGAAACCGCGCTACAAAACAAAACCCTGTTGCTGTTATTGATACTGGTGACCCTCGCGTTCATCTGGATTCTGCTGCCGTTCTACGGCGCGGTGTTCTGGGCGGTGATCCTCGGGATTATCTTTGCGCCGCTGCAACGCCGTCTGCTGGCCCGCTTCGGTTGGCAGCGCAACCTGACCTCTTTGTGCACGCTGACGATTTGTTTGCTGATCGCGATTCTGCCAGTGATCGTCATCGCGGCGTTGATGGTTCAGGAGGGGGCGACGCTTTACAAGAATGTGGAAAGTGGTCAGCTCGACATCGCCAAATACCTGGCTGAGTTCAAGGTGCTGTTGCCGCCTTATGTGCAGCACTGGCTTGATCGCCTGGGCATGGGAGATTTCAACGGGCTGCGCGACAAGATTGCCAAAAGCGCGATGCAGGGCAGCAACTACCTGGCCACCCAGGCCTTCAGCTTTGGGCAGGGCACATTCGATTTCGTCGTCAGTTTTTTCATCATGCTGTACTTGCTGTTTTTCTTCCTGCGCGATGGGCAGGACCTTACCCGCAAGATCCGCATCGCGATTCCGCTGGCCGAGCCGCAGAAGCGCCGCTTGCAGTTGAAATTCACCCGCGTCGTGCGCGCGACGGTGAAGGGCAATATCGTGGTGGCTGTGACTCAAGGCGCGCTGGGCGGGTTTATTTTCTGGGCACTGGATATTCCGAGTGCCTTGCTCTGGGCGGTGATGATGGCGTTTCTGTCGTTGCTGCCGGCGGTAGGCGCGGGGATTGTCTGGGCGCCGGTTGCGCTGTATTTCCTGCTCAGCGGGATGATCTGGCAGGGCGTGGTGTTGGGGCTGTTCGGGGTGTTTGTGATCGGGCTGGTGGACAACGTGTTGCGTCCGATACTGGTGGGCAAAGATACGCGGATGCCCGATTACCTGATTCTGATTTCGACGCTGGGCGGGATGGCGGTGTTCGGGTTGAACGGGTTTGTGATCGGGCCGATGGTGGCGGCATTGTTTATGTCGACGTGGGCGTTGTTTACCGGCGACAAGAAAACCGTTCGATTGCCCGGTTAGCCTGTGTTTTTAAGATCAAGAGCTACCCATAAGTAACTCGCCGAAGGCGAAACCGAGGCCGTTAGGCCGACGCTCTTGATCCTCTAAAATCAAAAGCCATAAAAAAACCCTGCTCGAAAGCAGGGTTTTTGGTGCATCACTCAACCATCACAAACCCGCATGGCCCACCAGGGTCAGCAGCGGTTGCGGATAAACGCCCAGGAAGAACGCCAGCAGCGTAATCCCCAACAGCATCACCCCACCTGCACGTTGCGCCCAGTTGAACGGGGCGTCGTGGCGCTGGATCTTCGAGTCTTGCAGGTACAGCGTCACCATCACCCGCAGGTAATAGAACACGCCGATGGCGCTGCCCACGACCAGCGAACCGGTCAGCCACCACAGGTGCGCTTCGACGCCGGTTGCGATGATGTAGAACTTGCCGATGAAGCCCGTCGTCAGCGGGATACCCGCCAGGGACAGCATCATCACGGTCAGCACCGCCGTCAGGTACGGACGACGCCAGAACAGGCCGCGGTATTCGAACATCGCGTCGGCATCGCGGCCGCTGTAAGGCGACGACATCAGCGTGACCACGCCGAACGCGCCCAGGCTGGTCAGCACGTAGGTGACCAGATAGACGTTGATCGCCTCGACCGCCATGCCCTTGCTCGCCACCATCGCGATCATCAGGTAACCGAAGTGCGCGATGGACGAGTAACCCAGCAGACGCTTGAGGTTGTTCTGCGTAAGCGCCAGCAGGTTACCGACCAGAATCGACGCCACGGCAATGACCGACATCACGTCCGTCAGCACGCCACTGGTGGCCGCCGGGGAGATCTGGAACAGACGAACCAGCACACCGAACACCGCGACCTTGCTGGCCGTGGCGAGGAAAGCCGCTACCGGGGCAGGGGCGCCTTCGTACACGTCCGGTGTCCACAAGTGAAACGGCACCAACGACAGCTTGAAGCCCAGACCCACCAGCATCATGCCCAGACCCAGGCTGGCGATCGGGCTTGGCATGCCGGTGGCGGCGATGGCCTTGCCGATCTCGCTGAAACCCAGGCTGCCGGATTCGGCATACAGCAGCGCCATACCGAACAGCAGGAACGCCGAGCCGGCCGCCGACAGCACCATGTACTTGATGCCGCCTTCCAGCGAACGCTTGTTGAAGAACGCGTAAGCCACCAGACCGTAGACCGGCACCGACAGCAGCTCCAGACCGATGAACAGGCTCGCCAGGTGTTGCGCGGCGACCAGCACCAGCCCGCCGGCCGCAGCCATGAGGATCAGCAGGTAAAGTTCTTCGCGGTTGCCCGGGTAGCCTGCCTTCCCTTCACCCAGATAGGCGTGAGCCAGGGTGACGCAGGCCAGCGTCGACACCAGGATAATGCCCATGTAAAGGCAGGCGAAGCTGTCGATCTGCAGCAAAGGCGTGACCACCAGCGGCGCAACTTTCAGCGCCGGGTAGATGGACAGCAAAGCCAGGTTAAGTCCCGCTACCGTCAGCAGGAATGATTGCGAGTGATTGCGACGCCATGCGATGCCCAGCATCACCACCACAATGGTGATGCTGGTAATCAGCAGCGGCGCCAGCGCAATAAAGTGTTGAATCGTCAGGTCCATAGCGCTCTTACCGGGCCGAAGCGAGTTGAGTGAAGGCGGTGCCGAGCCATTGCTGCACGCCATGCATGGTCGCCGAGGAGGTGTCGAGAATCGGTTGCGGGTACACGCCCAGCAGAATCAACAACACCGCCAGACCCAGCACCATGATCAATTCCCGACCGTCCATGCCTTTATAGACCGCGTCGGATTTGGCCGGGCCGAAGTAGGCGCGGTGGATCATGATCAGCGAGTAGACAGAACCGAACACCAGGCCGGAAGTGGCGATGGCGGTGATCCATGGCGCGCTGACAAAACTGCCGATCAGGATCAGGAATTCACCGACGAAGTTACCGGTGCCTGGCAGGCCGAGCGACGCGGCGGCGAAGAACAGGCTGATGGCCGGCAGGTAAGCAATCTTGCTCCACAGGCCACCCATTTCACGCATGTCGCGGGTGTGCAGACGCTCATACAACTGGCCGCTGAGGATAAACAGCGCGGCAGCCGACAGACCGTGAGCGAGCATCTGAACGACGACGCCTTGCAGCGCCTGCTGGCTACCGGAGTAGATGCCGATCAGCACGAAGCCCATGTGTGAAACGCTGGAAAACGCGATCAGGCGCTTGATGTCGGTCTGGGCGAAGGCGAGGAAGGCACCGTAGAAGATACCGATCAGGCCCAGCACCATGGCGATCGGCGCGAACTCCGCCGACGCATTCGGGAACAGCGGCAGGGCAAAGCGCAGCAGACCATACGCAGCGGTCTTCAGCAGGATGCCTGCCAGGTCCACGGAACCTGCGGTCGGCGCCTGGGCGTGAGCGTCAGGCAACCATGAGTGCAACGGCACGATCGGCAATTTCACCGCGAACGCGACGAAAAAGCCCAGCATCAGGATGTATTCGGTGCCGTGGGACAGCTTGGTTTTAAGCAGGTCCGCGTAGCCGAAGGTGATCACGCCGGTCTGGTTGAAGTGCACCAGTACCAGACCCAGGATCGCCACCAACATGATCAAGCCGCTGGCCTGAGTGAAGATGAAGAACTTGGTCGCTGCGTAGATCCGGGTCTTCTTGCCGTCTGCCGAGCTGTGACCCCAGAGCGCGATGAGGAAGTACATCGGCACCAGCATCATTTCCCAGAAGAAGAAGAACATGAACAGGTCGATGGCGAGGAACACGCCGACGACACCGCCCAGGATCCACATCAGGTTCAGGTGGAAGAAGCCGACGTTACGCTGGATCTCTTTCCACGAGCAGAGTACCGAGAGGATACCCAGCAGGCCGGTTAGCAGAATCATCAGCAGGGACAGGCCATCGAGGGCCAGGTGCACGCTGATGCCGAAGCGCTGGATCCACTGGAGCTTGAATTCAAGGGCCCAGGTCGGATCGGCGCCCGGAGCCGGAGCGTAGGTAAACGTACCGGTGCTCCAGACCCACAGGCCCAGAATCGTCTCGAGAGACATGGTCAACAGCGCAATCCAGCGCGGCAGGGTGGGGCCGAAGCGCTCACCTTGCCAGCACAGCAGGCCGCCGATGAAGGGGATCAGGATTAGCCAAGGCAGAATCATGACGGGCTCAATTCCTTTCGCAAAGTCGCAAGGTTCATGTCAGTTCGACTCATCAGACCAGCACAATCGCGCCGAGTACCAGTACGGCACCTGCGGCGATCGAAGCGGCGTACCAACGGAGCTGACCGGTTTCGGTGCGGGTCATCAAGCCGTTGCCGGCTTTGACCAGACGCGGAATCAGGCCGATTGTGTGGTCGAGCGGGTCGCCACGCAGCAGTCGGCTGATCGCCAGGTAAGGTTTGACGAACAACACGTCATACACCCAGTCGAAGCCCCAGGCCGCAAACCACCATGCAGACAGGAAACGCCCCGGCCCGCTGTTGGCGATGGCCGTGGCCAGACGACGCTTGCCGAGGAACAGCACCGCCGCCAGCAGGATACCGGCCAGAGCAATGGCGCCCGAAGCGATTTCCAGACTGTGCTTGGCTTCGCCGCCCGCATGACCCGCGCTTTCCGGCAGCACGCCGGCCAGTGGCGGATGAATCCAGGCACCAATGAACGTCGACAGCACGATCAGTACACCCAGCGGCAACCAGTGGGAAATCCCGTGGCCGGCATGGGCTTCGGTCTTCGCTTCGCCGTGGAAGGCGATGAAGATCAGGCGGAAGGTGTACAGCGAGGTCATGAACGCACCGACCAGACCTGCGTAGAGCAAGTACTGATGGCCGCTGGCGAACGCTTCCCAGAGGATTTCGTCCTTGGAGTAAAAGCCCGCCGTGACCAGCGGCAAGGCCGACAGCGCAGCGCCGCCGACGATGAAGCTGGCGTAGGCCAGTGGCAGTTTCTTCCATAGGCCGCCCATCTTGAAGATGTTCTGCTCGTGGTGGCAGGCGACAATCACCGCACCGGACGCAAGGAACAGCAACGCCTTGAAAAACGCGTGAGTCATCAGGTGGAAAATTGCACCGTCCCATGCACCCACACCCAGCGCCAGGAACATGTAGCCGATCTGGCTCATGGTCGAGTAGGCGAGGATACGTTTGATGTCGGTCTGCACCAGTGCCGCGAAACCCGCCAGCACCAGGGTCACGCCGCCGACGATCCCTACAAGATGCAGGATGTCCGGCGCGAGGATGAACAGGCCGTGGGTCCGTGCGATCAGGTAAACGCCCGCCGTTACCATGGTTGCGGCGTGGATCAGTGCTGAAACCGGAGTAGGACCGGCCATTGCGTCTGCCAGCCAGGTTTGCAGCGGCAGTTGCGCTGACTTGCCGACAGCACCGCCCAGCAGCATTAGGGTGGCCAGAACAATCCAGAAGTCACCGACCTTGAAGTGCTGTGGCGCGCGAACCAGCAGTTCCTGAATGTTCAGGGTGCCCAGTTGCTGGAACAGAATGAACAGGCCGATGGCCATGAACACGTCGCCGATGCGGGTCACGATGAAGGCTTTCAGTGCCGCGTTGCCGTTGTTGCGGTTGCTGTAATAGAAACCGATCAACAGGTACGAGCACAGGCCCACGCCTTCCCAACCGAAGTAGATGAACAACAGGTTGTCGCCCAGGATCAGGAACAACATGCTGGCAATGAACAGGTTGGTGTAGGCGAAGAAGCGCGAATAGCCGTCTTCACCGCGCATGTACCACGAGGCGAACAGGTGAATGAGGAAGCCGACGCCGACCACCACACCCAGCATGGTGATGGACAGGCCATCGACATACAGGGCGAAGTTGGGCTCGAAGCCGTCCACCGACATCCAGCGCCACAGCACCATGGTCAGGTGACCGCCTTCCGGTGGTGAGACGTTGAACTGGAAGATCACGTACGCGGCCACGATGGCCGACAGGCCAATGGAGCCCACGCCGATCAGGGCTGAAAGGTTTTCCGACCATTTGCCGCGCGAAAACGACAGCAACAGGAAACCGATCAGGGGGAATACAAAAGTCAGAAAGAGTAGGTTCATCCGCGCATCTCGCTGGCAGCGTCGATATCGAGCGTGTGGAAGCGGCGATACAGTTGCAGCAGGATCGCCAGGCCAATGCTGGCCTCGGCTGCGGCAAGGCTGATCACCAGAATGAACATGATCTGGCCGTCAGGCTGTGCCCAACGGCTGCCCGCGACGACAAAGGCCAGCGCGGCTGCGTTCATCATGATTTCCAGGCTCATCAACACGAACAGAATGTTGCGGCGTACCAACAGGCCCGCCAGGCCGAGGCAGAACAGGATGCCGGCGACCGCCAGACCATGTTCCAGAGGGATTGCTGAGTTCATGGCTTTACTCCTTCGCCTCGTTGCGGCCGACATGGAACGCCGTCACGGCTGCCGCAAGCAGCAGCATCGAGGCAAGTTCGACAACCAGCAGGTAAGGGCCGAACAGGCTGATGCCGACGGCTTTGGCGTCCACCGTGGTGTGCCCGATGGAAGCGCCGGTGGAGTTCGCGAACAGCACATAAATCAATTCCGCCAGGAGCAGGCCGCCCAGCAGAATAGGGCCGAGCCAGATGCCGGGTTTGAGCCAGGCGCGTTCTTGTTGAACCGAGGCCGGGCCCAGATTCAGCATCATCACCACGAAGACGAACAGCACCATGATGGCGCCCGCGTAAGCGATGACTTCCAGGGCACCGGCAAACGGTGCGCCGAGACTGAAGAAGGTCATGGCCACGGCGATCAGCGAAATGATCAGGTAGAGCAGGGCGTGCACCGGGTTCGTGTTGGTGATCACCCGAAGGGTGGCCACCACAGCGATGCCGGATGCGAAATAGAAAGCGAATTCCATCTTTCTTCCTTAAGGCAGCAAGCTCTTGACGTTGATGGGCTGGGCTTCGTTCTGTGCATCGCCTTTCGGCTTGCCGGCGATGGCCATCCCTGCAACGCGGTAGAAGTTGTAATCAGGGTTCTTGCCGGGGCCGGAGATCAGCAGATCTTCCTTCTCGTACACCAGATCCTGACGTTTGAACTCGGCCATCTCGAAATCCGGTGTCAGCTGGATCGCGGTGGTCGGGCAAGCTTCCTCACACATGCCGCAGAAGATGCAACGCGAGAAATTGATGCGGAAGAACTCCGGGTACCAACGACCGTCGTCGGTCTCGGCCTTTTGCAGCGAGATGCAACCCACCGGGCACGCCACGGCGCACAGGTTGCACGCCACGCAGCGCTCTTCGCCGTCGGGGTCGCGGGTCAGGACGATGCGGCCACGGTAGCGCGGCGGCAGATAGACCTGCTCTTCCGGATATTGCAGGGTGTCACGCTTACGGAAGCCATGGCCGAAGACCATGATCAGGCTGCGCAGCTGGGTACCCGTACCCTTAACGATGTCGCCAATATATTTGAACATGGGTCAAATCCTCACTGAGCCGCCAGGACGACCGCAGCGGTCACCAGCAAATTGATCAGGGTCAGTGGCAAGCAGAACTTCCAGCTGAAATCCATCACCTGGTCATAACGCGGACGAGGGATCGAAGCACGCAACAGGATGAACAGCATGATGAAGAACGCGGTTTTCAGGGCAAACCACATGAACGACAGTTGCGGCAGGATATCGAACGGACCGTGCCAGCCACCGAAGAACAGGGTCACCAGCAGCGCCGAGATCAGGATGATGCCGATGTACTCACCGACGAAGAACATGCCCCATTTCATGCCGGCGTATTCAATGTGGTAACCGTCGGCCAGTTCCTGTTCCGCTTCCGGCTGGTCGAACGGGTGACGGTGAGTCACAGCGACGCCAGCGATGAAGAACGTACAGAAGCCGAAGAACTGCGGAATGATGAACCACAGGTGATCGGCCTGGTACTTGACGATGTCGCCCATGTTGAACGAACCGACCTGCACCACGATGCCCATCAGCGACAGGCCGAGGAACACTTCGTACGACACGGTCTGCGCCGAGGCACGCAAGCTGCCCAGCAGGGCGTACTTGTTGTTCGATGACCAACCGGCGAACAGCACCGCATAGACCGACAGACCGGCCATGGCGAAGAAGAACAGCAGACCGATGTTCAGGTCGGCGACCACCCAGGTCTGGGTGACCGGGATGACCGAGAACGCGATCAACAGCGCGCTCATGGCCACCACCGGCGCCAGGGTGAAGATCACTCGGTCGACGAAGGGCGGGTTCCAGTCCTCTTTAAAGAACATCTTCAGCATGTCGGCGGCGATCTGGAACATGCCGAACGGACCGACGCGGTTCGGACCGTAACGGTCCTGCCACCAGCCCAGCAGACGACGTTCGACAAAGCTGAGCAGCGCGCCGCAGACCACCACGGCGAGCAGCACCACGATGGCCTTGACGACAGCGATGATCGAGTCGATCACTTCAGGGGTGAACCAGGTCATTGAGCGGCCTCCTGCACTGCATCAACAGTTTTGCCGAACAGCGCCGGAGGAATGCCGGCCAGACCGGACGGCAGCGCCACCAGGCCTGCGCCCAGTTCTTCACTGATGCGCAGCGGCAGACGCAGGGTCTGGCCGGCAACGCTCAGGCTCAGCAGTGCGCCGTCGTTGACGCCTAGACGGTCCGCTTCGGACTTGGCCAGCGCCACATAGGCCTGAGGAATGCGCTCTTGAACCGGCGCGGCTTTGGAAGAGGTCTCTTCGCTGCCGAACAGGTGATAGAACGGCACGACCTGCCAGGTTCCTTGTGCAGGGGAGAAGGCACGCGGGACATTGGCGAACCAGCCCAGCTTGTTGCCGCTGCTTTCGATCAGGCGTACGCCCGGATCGCCAGCACGCAGGTGACCACCGACTTCGTCCTGGAACTTGTTCCACGCTTGTGGCGAGTTCCAGCCCGGCGACCAGGCAAACGGCACCTGGGAGCGTGGCTCGGCCGAGCCCGAGTAACCTTCCATCGAAAACGCGAACGCGGTGTCGATGTCTTGCGGCATACGGGGTTCGTGCACGCTGATGTTGGCGCGCATGGCGGTCCGGCCGCTGTAACGCAGCGGTTCACGGGCCAGTTTCAGACCCTTGATGCGGAAGGAAGCAGACGGCGCGGCACCGACGATGCCGGCCAGTTGCGGATTGCTGGCGGCGCAGGCGGCAGTGACGTGGTCAAGCTGTGTCCAGTCAACCGGCTGATTCAGCAGGGTAGCGCGCAGGGCATGCAGCCAGCGCCAGCCTTCGTGAACCAGAATGCTCGCGTCCAGGTAAGTCGGATCAAAGACCTGGAAGAAGCGCTGGGCGCGGCCTTCCTGGCTCACCAGGGTGCCGTCGCCTTCGGCGAAGCTTGCAGCCGGCAGCACCAGATGCGCACGGTCGGTGGTCGCAGTCTTCTGGTGATCGGCAACGATCACCACTTTCGCCGCCTTCAGTGCAGCCTCGACCGTCGCCGCGTCAACGCGGGTGAACAGGTCGTTTTCCAGCACAACGATGGCATCGGCCTGGCCCGAAATCACGGCCTGCAGCGCAGCGTCGACCGAGTCGCCACCGAACAGGGTCAGGCCCATGCTGTTGGCTTCCGGTACGATCAGGCTCAGCGAACCCTGCTTGTCGCGCAGCTTCAAGGCTTTGGCGATGTTCGCTGCGGCTTCGATCAGCGCGTTCGAACCCAGCGAGGCGCCGGACACGATCAGTGGGCGCTTGGCTTCGAGCAGAGCAGCAGCAATGCGCTCGGCCAGCTCCAGCGCTTCGCTGTCCAGACCGGCAACGGCCGGGGCACTCGGGTCGATGGCGTGGGCCACCGCGAAACCGATGCGCGCCAGGTCGTCAGGCGCCGCGTGCACGCACTCTTCGGCGATGTCGTCGAGGCGGGTGTCGGTCAGGCTGGCGATGAACAGCGGGTTCATCTCGTGCTGGCCGATGTTCTTCACCGCAGCGTCGAGCCATGGCTGGACTTTCATCGCAGCGGCCATGTCTTCGGCTTTGTTCTTCACCGACTGACGCAGACCGAGGGCCATGCGCGCAGCGGTCTGGGTGACGTCTTCGCCGAGGATGAACACGGCGTCGTGCTCTTCGACTTCACGCATCGTCGGGATCGGCAGCGGGCTGTCTTTCAGCACCTGGGCGATCAGACGCAGGCGCTCCAGCTCACCGGCTTCGATGCCCGAGTAGAAGTGCTCGGCGCCGACCAGCTCGCGCAGGGCGAAGTTGCTTTCCAGGCTGGCGCGCGGCGAACCGATACCAACGATGTTGCGCCCGCGCAGCAGGTCAGCGGCCTTGTCCAGCGCAGCGTCCAGGCCCAGCTTGATGCCTTCGGCCAGCGGCTGGCGTGGACGGTCCGTGCGGTTGACGTAGCCATAACCGAAACGGCCACGGTCGCAGAGGAAATACTGGTTCACCGAACCGTTGTAGCGGTTCTCGATACGGCGGATTTCGCCATAACGCTCGCCCGGGCTGATGTTGCAGCCGCTGGAGCAGCCGTGGCAGATGCTTGGCGAGAACTGCATGTCCCATTTCCGGTTGTAGCGCTCGGAGTGGGTCTTGTCAGTGAACACGCCGGTTGGGCAGACCTCGGTAAGGTTGCCGGAGAACTCGCTTTCCAGGGTGCCGTCTTCAACGCGACCGAAGTACACGTTGTCGTGGGCGCCGAACACGCCGAGGTCAGTGCCGCCGGCGTAGTCCTTATAGAAGCGCACGCAGCGATAGCAGGCGATGCAGCGGTTCATCTCGTGTGCGATGAACGGCCCCAGTTCCTGATTCTGGTGGGTGCGTTTGGTGAAGCGATAGCGGCGCTCGTTGTGGCCGGTCATCACCGTCATGTCCTGCAAATGACAGTGACCGCCTTCCTCGCAGACCGGGCAGTCGTGCGGGTGGTTGGTCATCAGCCATTCGACGACGCTGGCGCGAAACGCCTTGGATTCGTCGTCTTCGATGGAGATCCAGGTGTTGTCAGTGGCGGGTGTCATGCAGGACATGACGATACGACCACGGGTGTCGTTCTCGTCGGTGTACTGCTTGACCGCGCACTGGCGACAGGCGCCAACACTGCCAAGTGCCGGATGCCAGCAGAAATAAGGGATGTCGAGGCCCAGCGACAGACACGCCTGTAACAGGTTGTCTGCGCCATCGACTTCGAGCGCTTTGCCGTCTACGTGGATAGTGGCCATGGTTCAAAGTTCTTCGTTGGCCCGGTGTCAGCGGGCGTGGCTAATGGAATCTCGGTGCCATCCGACTCAAACAGCCTCGCGGCGTCGTCGGATGCAGGGAAGGCGGCCTTGTGGGCCGCCAACCGTTTATCGTGTTATGCGCCGACCACGGTCGGACTGCTGACTTGAGTCAGGCTGCCCGGACGTGCCGGGGCGATGCCTGCTTCGAACTCAGACCGGAAATACTTGATCGCGGCGCCCAGCGGTTCCACGGCGCCCGGTGCGTGAGCACAAAACGTCTTGCCAGGGCCGAGGAAGTTGACCAGGCCCAGCAGCGTCTCGATATCGCCGGGTTGACCCTCGCCTTTTTCGATGGAGCGCAGGATTTTCACGCTCCACGGCAAGCCGTCACGGCACGGGGTGCAGAAGCCACACGATTCCTGGGAGAAGAACTCTTCCAGGTTGCGCATAAGCGAGACCATGTTGACTTTGTCATCAACCGCCATCGCCATGCCGGTGCCCATCCGCGTGCCCACTTTGGCGACACCGCCTGCATAGAACTGGCAATCCAGATGCTCAGGAAGCAGGAAGCCTGTGCCTGCACCGCCGGGTTGCCAGCACTTGAGCTTGAAGCCGTCACGCATGCCGCCTGCGTAGTCTTCGAACAGCTCGCGCGCCGGCAGGCCGAATGGCAACTCCCACAGGCCCGGATTCTTCACCTTGCCGGAGAAGCCCATGATCTTGGTGCCCATGTCTTCGCTGCCCGGACGCGCGATGGCTTTGTACCAATCGTTGCCGTTGTTGACGATGGCCGGGACGTTGCACAGCGTTTCGACGTTATTGACGCAGGTCGGCTTGCCCCATACGCCCACCGCAGCGGGAAAGGGCGGCTTGGAGCGCGGGTTGGCGCGACGGCCTTCCAGGGAGTTGATCAGCGCGGTTTCTTCGCCGCAGATATAACGCCCGGCGCCGGTGTGCACGATCAGCTCGAAATCAAAACCGGTGCCGAGAATGTTCTTGCCCAGCAGGCCGGCCGCTTCGGCCTCTTTCACCGCACGGCGCAGGTGCACCGCCGCGGTGGTGTATTCGCCGCGCAAGAAGATGTAACCGCGGTAGGCCTTCAGTGCGCGAGCGCTGATCAGCATGCCTTCGATGAGCAGATGGGGCAGTTGCTCCATCAGCATGCGGTCCTTCCAGGTGTTCGGCTCCATTTCATCGGCGTTACACAGCAGGTAACGGATGTTCATGGATTCGTCTTTGGGCATCAGCCCCCACTTCACGCCCGTGGGGAAGCCGGCGCCGCCACGACCCTTGAGGCCGGAGTCTTTGACGGCCTGGACGATTTCGTCAGGCGACAGCGTAGCGAACGCTTTGCGCGCCGCTGCGTAACCGTCTTTCTTCTGATATTCATCGAGCCACACCGGCTCGCCGTCATCGCGCAGACGCCAGGTCAGCGGATGGGTTTCCGGGGCGCGGGCGATCAGGTTGGCGGGGCCGAAGGAAGTGATGGTCATACGTAACCCTCCAGCAGCGGGGCGACGCCCGCTGGCTGCAGATTGCCGAAAGTGTCGTCGTCGATCATGACCGCCGGCGCCTTGTCGCAGTTGCCCAGGCAGCAGGCCGGCAACAGCGTGAAGCGGCCGTCGGCGGTGGTCTGCCCCAGGCCGATGCCCAGCTTGCTCTGAATCTCGCTGACGATGTCTTCGTGACCGGCGATGAAACAGACCATGCTGTTGCACACGCGAATGATGTGGCGGCCTACCGGCTGACGGAAGATCTGGCTGTAGAACGTCGCCACGCCTTCAACATCGCTGGCAGGGATGCCCAGCACTTCGCCGATCGCGTAGATGGCGCCGTCCGGCACCCAGCCGCGTTCCTTCTGAACGATTTTCAGGGCTTCGATAGACGCCGCGCGCGGGTCCTCGTAGTGATGCATTTCGTGCTCGATGGCCGAGCGCTCGGATTCGCTCAGGGCGAAACGGTCTGTCTGGATAAGCGTGCTGTTCATGCTTAGCGGTCCACGTCGGCCATAACGAAATCGATACTACCCAGGTACGCAATCAAGTCCGCCACCATGCTGCCTTTGATCACCGAAGGGATCTGCTGCAGGTGCGGGTAGCTTGGGGTGCGAATCCGGGTACGGTAGCTCATGGTGCCGCCGTCGCTCGTCAGGTAATAACTGTTGATGCCCTTGGTCGCCTCGATCATCTGGAAGGATTCGTTGGCCGGCATGACCGGGCCCCACGAAACCTGCAGGAAGTGCGTGATCAGGGTTTCGATGTGCTGCAGGGTGCGTTCTTTCGGCGGCGGCGTGGTCAGCGGGTGATCCGCCTTGTACGGGCCGGCCGGCATGTTGCGCATGCACTGCTCGATGATTTTCAGGCTCTGGCGCATCTCTTCGACGCGCACGATGCAGCGATCGTAGGCGTCGCCATCGTGGGCCAGGGGCACTTCGAACTCGAAGTTCTCGTAGCCCGAATACGGACGCGCCTTGCGAAGGTCGAAGTCCAGACCGGTCGCCCGCAGGCTCGGCCCGGTGACGCCCCATTCCAACGCTTCCTTGGTGTTGTACGCAGCGACGCCGACGGTACGTCCCTTGAGGATGCTGTTCTGCAGCGCCGCCTTGGTGTACTCGTCGAGACGCTTGGGCATCCAGTCGATGAAGTCCTTGACCAGTTTCTCCCAGCCGCGCGGCAAGTCGTGGGCAACGCCGCCGATGCGGAACCAGGCCGGGTGCAGACGGAAACCGGTGACGGCTTCGATCACGGTGTAGGCGCGCTGACGGTCGGTGAAGGTGAAGAACACCGGGGTCATGGCGCCCACGTCCTGGATGTACGTCCCCAGGAACAGCAGGTGGCTGGTGATGCGGAAGAACTCGGACATCATGATGCGGATGACGTTGACCCGATCCGGCACGGTGATGCCGGCCAGTTTCTCGACCGAGAGCACGTACGGCAGGTTGTTCATCACGCCGCCGAGGTAATCGATGCGGTCGGTGTACGGAATGTAGCTGTGCCATGACTGGCGCTCGGCCATCTTCTCGGCACCACGGTGGTGGTAACCGATGTCAGGCACGCAGTCGACGATCTCTTCGCCGTCCAGCTGCAGGATGATGCGGAAGGCGCCGTGGGCCGAAGGGTGGTTCGGGCCCAGGTTGAGGAACATGTAGTCCTCGTTGGTACCGGAACGCTTCATGCCCCAGTCTTCCGGACGGAAACGCGCGGCTTCCTCTTCCAGTTGCTGCTTGGCGAGGGTCAGGCTGTACGGGTCGAACTCGGTGGCACGGGCCGGGAAGTCCTTGCGCAGCGGGTGACCTTCCCAGGTCGGCGGCATCATGATCCGGGTCAGGTGCGGGTGGCCCGGGAAGTCGATCCCGAACATGTCCCAGACTTCACGCTCGTACCAGTTGGCGTTCGGCCAGATGCCGGTCACGGTCGGCATGCTCAGGTCGCTTTCGGACAGCGCGACCTTGATCATGACGTCGCTGTTACGTTCTATCGACATCAAGTGATAGAACACGGTGAAGTCGGCGTCCGGCAGGCCACGGCGCTTGGTGCGCAGGCGTTCGTCGACGCCGTGCAGGTCGTACAGCATCACGTACGGCTTGGGCATCTGACGCAGGAAGGTCAGGATTTCGATCAGCCGGGCACGTTGCACCCACAGCACGGGCATGCCAGTGACGGTGGACTGGGCGCTGAAGGCTTCAGCGCCAAAACGGTTATGGAGTTCAACGACGACTTCATGGTCGTCAGCCTTGTGAGGCGGGATGTACAGAGCGGTGTCTGCAGTCATAGGTCTCGATCGCTATCGGTCAACGTACAGAATGAACCCAGGTTCAGGCTTCTTTTTGTAAAAGAAAAACTGGATCAGACTTCGTCGGGGCTGCGCAGGTTGGTCACCGCAATACGCTGTTCGCGGCGCTGTTCCTTCTGCGACGGCATCTCGGCGCGATAAACGCCCTGATCACCGACGACCCAGGAAAGGGGACGACGCTCCTGGCCAATGGATTCCTGCAACAACATCAGGCCTTGCAGAAATGCCTCTGGACGGGGCGGGCAGCCGGGCACGTAAACATCCACAGGGAGGAATTTATCCACGCCCTGAACCACGGAATAGATGTCATACATGCCACCGGAGTTGGCACAGGCGCCCATGGAGATGACCCACTTGGGCTCCAGCATTTGCTCATAGAGGCGCTGGATGATCGGGGCCATCTTCAGAAACGGGGTGCCGGCGATCACCATGAAATCCGCCTGACGCGGCGATGCCCGGATCACTTCGGCGCCGAAGCGCGCGATGTCGTGGGGCGCCGTGAAGGCGGTGGTCATTTCCACATAGCAGCACGACAGACCGAAGTTGTACGGCCAAAGGGAGTTCTTGCGACCCCAGTTGACGGCACCATTCAGCACGTCTTCGAGCTTGCCCATGTAGATGTTTTTGTGGACTTGGTCTTCTAACGGATCGGAAACGACTTCGCGTTCGCCGATGGGGTACTGCTCGTTAGGAGCATCCGGGTCGATCCTGGTGAGATTATATTGCATTGCCAAAGCCTCATTGTTTTAGCTTCGCCTGCCGGTTACGACGACCAACGGGAGCCCAATCGAGCGCCCCTACCCGCCATAGGTAGACAAGACCTGCCAACAGAATTGCTATGAAAACGAGCGCTTCGGCGAAGCCGGTCCAGCCGCTTTCGCGGACGGACACAGACCAGGCGTACAGAAAGAGGGCTTCAATGTCGAAAATCACGAAAAGCATCGCGACCAGATAGAATTTTGCCGAGAGCCGCAGACGGGCGCCGCCGGTGGGCAGCATGCCGGATTCGAACGGTTCGTTTTTGCTGCGGCCCCACGCTTTGGAACCCAGCAGGCTGGAAAGGCCGAGCATGAAGGCGCAGAGGCCGACTACACCAAGGAGAAACACGGCGAAGCCCCAATTGTGGGCAATCAATCCTGTCGAGTCGGGCATGCTGGCAGTCCTTAACAGAGAGCAAAGGTCTCTGGGCTTGGAAAAGAAGTAGAAGCAGTGACGATATGTCGCAGTGCGATCAATTCCGGGATTTTATGTGCAAAAGGAGGGCAAGTAAATTTTCTGCATCAAATTTATTCGCAGGATTAATGAGATAGGTCACGGTTTTCATGCTTAGCCCCAGCGGGGACGGGCATCGAAGAGGGTTTGGAGAAATATGTTTCTTACGGAGCGGCGACAGTTCAGCCGGACTTAAATGATAATAAATATCATTTGGCGGCAGTATTTGATGTGTGTCACTGGAACGTGACGAAGTTCCCGATAAATTAGCCGGGAGAACAAGTCGGTAATTGATTGTGTGGTTAATTAACTTTTAGGCGCTGATTTGAGTTGTCTATCGTTAATAGTTGACTGGCAACGTAGGTTAAATCCCTCGCTGTCATCAGAAAGCCGCCCGCAGGCGGCCTCTGAATCCCATTGCATAGTGGCTTAATGGAACTGTTCTTCTTCCGTCGAGCCAGTCAGTGCGGTCACTGAAGACTTGCCGCCCTGAATGACCGTGGTCATGTCATCGAAGTAGCCGGTGCCCACTTCCTGCTGGTGCGCCACGAACGTGTAGCCCTTGGCGGCGTCGGCAAACTCCTGCTCTTGCAGTTTCACGTAGGCAGTCATGTCGTTGCGGGCGTAGTCATGCGCGAGGTTGAACATGCTGTGCCACATATTGTGGATGCCTGCCAGGGTGATGAACTGATGCTTGTAGCCCATTGCCGACAGCTCGCGCTGGAATTTGGCGATGGTCGCGTCGTCCAGGTTCTTCTTCCAGTTGAAGGAAGGCGAGCAGTTGTAGGACAGCAGCTGATCCGGGTATTCCTTTTTGATCGCTTCGGCGAAGCGGCGGGCCTCGTCCAGATCCGGCTTGGCGGTCTCACACCAGATCAGATCGGCATACGGCGCGTACGCCAGGCCACGGGCAATCGCCTGGTCAAGGCCGGCGCGGACTTTGTAGAAGCCTTCCGGCGTGCGGGTGCCGGTCACGAACGGCTGGTCGTACGGGTCGCAGTCCGAGGTCAGCAGGTCGGCGGCGTTGGCGTCGGTACGCGCCAGAATGATCGTCGGCACGCCGGCCACGTCAGCCGCCAGGCGGGCAGCCACCAGCTTCTGTACGGCTTCCTGGGTGGGAACCAAAACCTTGCCGCCCATGTGGCCGCATTTTTTCACGGAGGCCAGTTGGTCTTCGAAGTGCACGCCGGCAGCGCCTGCCTCGATCATGCTCTTCATCAGTTCATAAGCGTTGAGCACGCCGCCGAAACCGGCCTCAGCGTCGGCAACGATCGGCGCGAAGTAATCGATGTAGCCGTCGTCGCCCGGGTTCTTGCCGGCTTTCCACTGGATCTGGTCGGCACGGCGGAACGAGTTATTGATGCGCTTGACCACGGTCGGCACCGAGTCCACCGGGTACAGCGACTGATCGGGGTACATCGATTCAGCGGAGTTGTTGTCCGCCGCGACTTGCCAGCCTGACAGGTAAATCGCCTGGATGCCGGCTTTGACTTGTTGCACGGCCTGGCCACCGGTGAGGGCGCCCATGCAGTTGACGAAATCCTTGTCGGGTCGGAAGGACGGCTTGGCGCCCTGGGTCACCAGGTTCCACAGCTTGTCAGCGCCCAGCTTTGCAAACGTGTGTTCAGGCTGAACCGAGCCACGCAGGCGGACGACGTCAGCAGCGGAGTAGGTGCGGGTCACGCCTTTCCAGCGTGGATTCTCGGCCCAGTCTTTCTCGATGGCTGCAATGTGTTGTTCGCGTGTCAGTGCCATGGGGTAAACCTCGTTGCTTGGTGTTGTGGGTCTTGAGGTGAAGCTCCTTGCTTCGCCGGCGCCGGGTGTTTCTTCAAGGCGCACTGATGGCTGCTCACTGAATCGGAAAGCATGGATTCTCAGTCAGATTTTTTCGCCATCAGGATGATGAGGCGATGAAGCTGCCTTTTGGGCGGAAAGGACGCTAATCGGCACGAACGTGTTGAGTTCGAGCGCGATCAGGAGGCGTTCTGCGCAGCCTCCGATCAGCGGGAGCGAGGCCATCATGCCTCGACACTTTGGCCTCGTCAAATACTTTGTAGTGCTTTTCTGGTTGCACTACATAATTCGTCGAATGCGACTTGGCGGTCAGTTTCGGGCGTGCGGGTGCTGGGAAGGGGAAGTCAGCGCGGGTACTGGGCGGTCACGGCATGAAGGCAGGATGTAGTGTCTGTTCAGGCACTACATAATTGGCGGTATCTAACCGGAATAGCACGGATGGCCACGGTCCATGTGGGAGCGAGCTTGCTCGCGAAAGCCTTGTGTCAGCCACCAGAAAGCCATTGGCCGAACCGGCCTCTTCGCGAGCAAGCTCACTCCCACAAGATTTGTGCAGTGGCCAGCACACCATGGGGTCTAGCGTCGTGATAACGAGCGGTTCCCCTCAATCCAGGCTATCAACCTTCACCCGCAGCTGCATGTCGTTGCTGCCCTGCGTTGAGTAGCGACGGGCCACACCATGCTCGTCGGCGCGGGACTGGTCGCTGACGCCGGCGAGCGTAATCCACTCACCCAGCCGACCGCTGACTTGCGTGTCGGTGCTCTGCACCTTGATGGCGTCGGCCTGTTGCTGACTCATGCGGTCGTTGTTGGTGCTGATGCTCAGGTGGACGATGTCGCCGGTGACCGTCGCGGTGACATAGAAGCCCTGGGTCACGTTGCGGTATTGCGTGTTGGTCTGCGGGTAGCCATAAGCATCGGACTGCACCGAGGTGATCGGTATGCTCTGGCCCATCTGAATCAGAGCCGGCGTACCTTCATTGGCCTGAACCTGCTGCACGCCGCCGTCGCGGCTGGCGGTGCCGTAATTCTGGATGCGGGTCCGGCCGTCGGCGCTGATGCGTCCGTCCTGGGAACGCACGGTGCCGTTGACCGAGTAGCCCTGGTCGCTCTGGACCGTGCTGTCGCTGGTGTCGACGCTGATCATCAGCCGTTTGGGCGCAGTGTCGAGCTGGCCGAGGAGGTCGCGCAGCTCGCTGATCTTGTCCGGTTCGGCGTTGACGATCAGCTTGTTGCCATAGGCATTGACGCTGCCTTCATTGCCCAGAAACGACTTCACGGTGGGCAGCAGATCGTCGCTGGTGCGGTAATTCAGGGGGATGACTTCAGTGGCGGCCGCAGCCGTGAAGCTGCAGGCCAACAGCAATGAAGCGAGCAGGGTGCGTAATGACATCAATGTGGTCTCCGCGAAAGGCACGTCTAAACGACGAGTTTGCCAGTTTGTCGGCCTGCGCAGCGCCAAGTTGAATTCCCAGGCAGCAAAACGCCCCGGCGCCCGCGTTTCAGCATAGACAGCTAAAGCGCGAACGCCGGGGCGCCGGATGCAGCGATGGGCAATCAGTGCGCGTTGCGCACCATGTCCACGTGGGGCAGGCCGGCTTCGAGAAACTCGTCACTGACCACGGTAAAGCCAAAGCGCTCATACAACGCGGTGGCATGAACCTGAGCGCTGAGCCGCGTCTGTTTCAGATCGCGGCGCTGCGCTTCGGCGAGGATCGCGGTGATCAACGCTTCACCCACATTCAGGCCACGCCAGTCCTTGAGCACGGACAGTCGGCCGAACTCACCGTCCGGCAACAGGCGCGCGGTGCCCACGGCGTAATCGCCTTCCAGCGCCAGAAAGTGCAGAGCGTCTGCATCTTCCGAGTCCCATTCCAGTTCGGGCGGCACCGACTGCTCGGACACGAATACAGCGTCGCGAATGCGCCGGATGTCGGCGTTGTCTTTCTGCCAGTCGGCTACCCGTACGTGGATTTTATTCATCAGCAAACCCCAGACTTCCTTGTTTGACCAGCTCACAGAGCAGGTTACGTCCATCGTCATCTGCCAGCCATTGGCCCAGATTGTCGATGTGCAGCGCATCGGCCGCGCAAATCATTTTAAGCAATTCACGCAGATGACCCGGCAACAGACGGCTCTGACCGCTGGCGAACAGCAGCAGGTCGTCGTCGACTTCCGACCACGCCAGTCGCGCGCTCGGGTTGCGGATCAGCACGGCGCCCTGTTCCAGACTGTCGAGCAGCTCGCTCTCGGCCAGTTCCGGGCCAACCACCAGCTCGGGATAACGCGGCTCGGTCATGAACTGGCCGAACCAGGTCAGCAGCAGGCGCTCGTCACCCATGTGCTCGGCCAGCAAGCCTTTCAGGCGGTCGAGGGCATCACGCTGAATCTGGTGCGGATCGCTCACCGGTTGCGCGTCGGCATCGGTGTAGCGTTCTTCTTCAGACATGAACTGGCTGAGGAAGTCCGTGAAGTGGGTCAGCACTTCAGCGGCGCTTGGCGCGCGGAAGCCCACCGAATACGTCAGGCACTCATCCACCGCGACGCCGCAGTGGGCCAGACGTGGCGGCAGATAGAGCATGTCGCCCGGTTCCAGCGTCCATTCGTCGGTCCCCTGGAAGTCGGCGAGGATGCGCAGGTCGGCGTGCTCGAGCAGTTTGCTCTCGGCGTCGCACATCTGACCGATCTGCCAGTGACGCTTGCCGTGGCCCTGCAGCAGGAACACGTCGTAGTTGTCGAAATGCGGACCCACGCTGCCGCCCGGCGCGGCGTAGCTGATCATCACGTCATCGATGCGCCAGCTCGGCAGGAACCGGAAGTGTTCCAGCAGTTCGCTGACTTCAGGCACGAACTGATCCACGGCCTGGACCAGCAAGGTCCACTCACGCTCCGGCAGTTTGCTGAATTCGTCTTCGGCGAACGGGCCGCGGCGCAGCTCCCACGGGCGCTCGCCTTTCTCGATGACCAGGCGCGATTCAACTTCTTCCTCCAGCGCCAGGCCGGCCAGTTCGTCGGCGTCGATCGGGCTCTGGAAATCCGGAATGGCCTGACGGATCAGCAAAGGTTTCTTCTGCCAGTAGTCACGCAGGAACTCGCGCGCTGTGATGCCACCTAGGAGCTGAAGAGGGATGTCAGGATTCATGTGTAACCTATTGAAAAAACGAGTTTTTACGACGGGAATAAAAACGCCCGGCTCAGCCGGGCGTTCAGAGCGTGTGCAGTGCGGTCAGATGCGCTTGGCTTGCGCCACGGCGTTGCCGATGTAGTTCGCCGGCGTGAGCTTTTTCAGCTCGGCCTTGGCTTCGGCAGGCATGTCCAGACCGTCGATGAAGGTCAACAGTGCTTCAGGGCCGATGCCCTTGCCGCGCGTCAATTCCTTGAGCTTCTCGTACGGGTTCTCGATGTCGTAGCGACGCATGACCGTCTGGATCGGCTCGGCCAGGACTTCCCAGCAAGCGTCCAGATCGGCGGCGATCTTCTGCTCGTTGAGCTCCAGCTTGCCGATGCCTTTCAGGCTGGCTTCGTAGGCAATCACGCTGTGAGCGAAGCCCACGCCGAGGTTGCGCAGCACGGTGGAGTCGGTCAGGTCACGCTGCCAGCGGGAGATCGGCAACTTGCTGGCCAGATGCTGGAACAGTGCGTTGGCGATGCCGAGGTTACCTTCGGAGTTCTCGAAGTCGATCGGGTTGACCTTGTGCGGCATGGTCGACGAACCGATTTCACCCGCGATGGTGCGCTGCTTGAAATAGCCCAGGGAGATGTAGCCCCAGATGTCGCGGTCGAAGTCGATCAGGATCGTGTTGTAACGGGCGATCGCGTCGAACAGCTCGGCGATGTAGTCGTGCGGCTCGATCTGCGTGGTGTAGGGGTTGAAGCCCAGACCCAGCTCGTCTTCGATGAAGGCGCGGGCGTTCGCTTCCCAGTCGATGTCCGGGTAGGCCGACAGGTGCGCGTTGTAGTTGCCGACGGCGCCGTTGATCTTGCCCAGCAGCGGCACGGCAGCGACTTGAGCGATCTGACGCTCCAGGCGATAGACGACGTTGGCCAGTTCCTTGCCCAGGGTGGTCGGTGAGGCTGGCTGACCGTGGGTGCGCGACAGCATCGGCACGGCGGCGAAGCGGATCGCCAGCTCGCGGATCGACTCGGCGATCTCCCGCATCAGCGGCAGCAGCACCGTGTCGCGGCCTTCACGCAGCATCAGCGCGTGGGACAGGTTGTTGATGTCTTCGCTGGTGCAGGCGAAGTGGATGAACTCGCTGACCTTGGCCAGCTCCGGCAACTTGGCCGCCTGCTCCTTGAGCAGGTACTCGATGGCCTTGACGTCGTGGTTGGTGGTGCGCTCGATCTCTTTCACGCGCTCGGCATGTTCGAGCGCGAAATCGTTAGCCAGGGCATCGAGGATGGCGTTGGCTTCGGCGGAGAATGCCGGCACTTCAGGGATTTGCGGGTGAGCCGCCAGGCGTTGCAGCCAGCGTACTTCCACCAGGGCGCGGAAACGGATCAGGCCGTACTCGCTGAAAATCGGGCGCAGGGCCTGGGTTTTGCCGGCGTAGCGGCCATCTACAGGGGAAACCGCAGTGAGCGAAGAAAGCTGCATGGGGTGTTCTCGGACTGTCAGGCGACGAAAAGGGGCGCGTATCATACATGAAAATTCCGGTCAGCCGAGGCTGGCTGACCGTTATGACTCGCGCGATGTCAGGTTCGGAGCGGGCTGAATGGCGTTGGCCACTCAGCGGTGAAGCAATGGATACAGTTCTTTCAATAACTTGCGGCGGCTGATGACCAGTTGCCAGCGGTGACCGCCCACTTGTCGCCACAGTCGCGCGCAGCGAATACCGGCGAGTAACAGCGCGCGGATTTTCGAGGCATTGTTGGGTTGCTGCAGATTGCGCATGTCGCCGTGGACCTGAATCCGCTGACGCAAGGTGCTCAGGGTGTCCTGATACAGCGCGCCGCTGGCGGCAATGACGTTTTCGTGAGCGATACCGAAATGCTCCACCTGGGATTTGATCTGCGGCAGGCGCTTGCCGATGGTGTCGAGCATGTCCTCGCGCTTGGACAGTTGACGTTCCAGGCCCAGCATTGCCAGGGCATAACGCAGTGGTTCCCGTTGCAGCGTGGCCGGATCGCGTTCCAGAGCGCTGGCGAGGGCGCGATAGCCCTCGTGCAGATTCAGGTCGTCGCCACCGAACACGTCCAGCGTGTCTTTCGGGTCCATGACCAGCAGCGTGCCCATCAGGCAGCCAACAGCGGCTTCACCGGCCTGACCGGTCTTGGCGATGCGATCGACCAGCACGGCGGCCTGGAAAACCCCGGCCAGGGCGACAAGTTGTTCCTGAATCGGGGTCATCAACGTGCATCCCTGGTGTGCCACGGCTCGGCGATTTCGATGACGCCGCCACCCAGGCAGACCTCGCCGTCGTAAAACACCACGGACTGGCCCGGCGTCACGGCGCGTTGCGGCTCGTCGAAGGTGGCGCGGTAACCGGTTTCAGTGCGTTCCAGGGTGCAGCTTTGGTCGCTCTGGCGGTAACGCACTTTGGCGGTCAACTGGCGCGGGCTGCTGAGGTCAATCGGGTTGACCCAGTAGATTTCCGAGGCGAGCAGGGCGCGGGAGAACAGCCACGGGTGTTCGTTGCCCTGGCCGACGATCAGCTCGTTGTGCTCCAGGTCCTTGACCAGCACGTACCACGGCTCATCGCCAGCGTCCTTCAGTCCGCCGATGCCCAGGCCCTGGCGCTGGCCGATGGTGTGGTACATCAGGCCGGCATGCCGGCCAATGACTTCGCCTTCGGTGGTCTTGATCTCGCCGGGCTGCGCAGGCAGGTATTGCTTGAGGAAGTCGGTGAAACGACGCTCGCCGATGAAGCAAATGCCGGTCGAGTCCTTCTTCTTCGCGGTCGCCAGCTGGTATTTCTCGGCGATGGCACGCACCTCGGGCTTCTCCAGTTCGCCGACCGGGAACAGGGTCTTGGCGATCTGCTCACCGCCGACGGCATGCAGGAAGTAGCTCTGGTCCTTGTTCGGGTCCAGGCCCTTGAGCAGTTCGGTGCGGCCGTCGATGTCGCGGCGACGCACGTAGTGACCGGTAGCGATGAGGTCGGCGCCGAGCATGAAGGCGTAGTCGAGAAAGGCTTTGAACTTGATCTCGCGGTTGCACAGGATGTCCGGGTTCGGCGTGCGCCCGGCCTTGTATTCTTCGAGGAAATGCTCGAAGACGTGATCCCAGTACTCGGCCGCGAAATTCACGGTGTGCAGTTTGATACCGATCTTGTCGCACACGGCCTGGGCGTCCGCGAGGTCGTCCATGGCGGTGCAGTATTCCGTTCCGTCGTCTTCTTCCCAGTTCTTCATGAACAGGCCTTCCACTTGATACCCCTGCTCCATGAGCAGAAGGGCGGAGACCGAAGAATCCACGCCGCCGGACATGCCGACGATGACGCGCTTCTTTTCTGTATCGGAAAAGGCTGAATCAGACATAGGAATTCGATTGGGTAGCAGCAGGAAAGGACGCGATTCTAGCAGGGAGTCGGCGCCAAGGCTAAAAGCTATTCAGTTGCGCTGGGTGGCCGGTCAGTCGCGCACAACTTCCAGACTGTGAATCGGGCCTGCCAGGTAGTCGTCGATGCAGCGCAATACCAGCTCGCTGCGCCAGCGCTCCGGTTGGCTGGCGAGTTCGTCGCGGCTGAACCAGGGCGCGCCGACGATGCCGGTGTCCAGCGCACGCTCGGGGTGGTGTCGCGTCGCTTTGGCCGAAAAACACACGCGCTGGTATGTCACGCCATTTGTTGGCGCTGTGTACAGGTAAATGCCGACGACCCCGGTCAATTCGACGTCCCATCCGGTTTCTTCCAGGGTTTCGCGGATGGCCGCTTCACGCAACGTCTCATCAGGCTCCAAGTGCCCGGCAGGCTGATTGAGCACGAGCTTGCCGTTTTTCAATTCTTCGACGAACAGGAAACGGCCGTTGTCTTCGATGACGGTTGCGACGGTGATGTGGGGATGCCAGGTCATAGATATTTCGCTCATGCGGCAGGTATCAATCAGTGTGGGAGCGAGCTTGCTCGCGAAAGCGGTGTATCTGTCGGTCGTGATGTTGAAGCTCGAGACCCTTTCGCGAGCAAGCTCGCTCCCACCGGTCGTGTGTACAGATTGCAGCGTTGCGCAGAAACACAAACCCCGGCACGGGGCCGGGGTTTGTTATCGAGCGTTACAACCTTACTTCAACGCATTGATCGCGTCGTTCAGGGTCTTGCTTGGGCGCATGGCGTTGCTGGCCAGTTCCGGGGTAGGGAAGTAGTAGCCGCCGATGTCCAATGGCTTGCCCTGTACGCTGTTCAGTTCGGCGACGATGGTCGCTTCGTTGTCAGCCAGGGTTTTTGCAAGCTCCGTGAACTTGGCTTGCAGCGCTGTATCTTCGGTCTGTGCCGCCAGAGCCTGAGCCCAGTAGGTGGCCAGGTAGAAGTGGCTGCCACGGTTGTCGATACCGCCGACCTTGCGCGATGGCGACTTGTTGTTGTCCAGGAACTGACCGGTGGCCTTGTCCAGGGCAGTAGCAAGTACCAGCGCTTTCGGGTTGTCGTAGACATTGCCCAAGTGCTCGAGAGAAGCGGCCAGTGCCAGGAATTCGCCCAGGGAATCCCAGCGCAGGAAGTTCTCTTCGTTCAGCTGTTGAACGTGCTTCGGCGCCGAACCACCTGCGCCGGTTTCGAACAGACCACCGCCACTCATCAGCGGCACGATGGACAGCATCTTGGCGCTGGTGCCCAGTTCCATGATCGGGAACAGGTCGGTCAGGTAGTCACGCAGCACGTTGCCGGTCACCGAAATGGTGTCCTTGCCCGCGCGGATACGCTCCAGGGAAACCTTCATCGCGTCGACCGGCGACTGGATGCTGATGTCCAGGCCTGCCGTGTCGTGATCCTTCAGGTAATGCTCGACCTTCTTGATCATCGCCGCATCGTGGGCGCGCTCAGGGTCCAGCCAGAAAATCGCCGGGGTATTGCTCAGGCGCGAACGGTTGACGGCCAGTTTGACCCAGTCCTGAATCGGCGCGTCCTTGGTCTGGCACATGCGCCAGATGTCGCCGGCTTCAACGTTCTGCTCCATCAAGACCTGACCTTTGTCGTCGGTCACGCGGACCACGCCATCGGTTTCGATCTGGAAGGTTTTGTTGTGCGAGCCGTACTCTTCGGCTTTCTGCGCCATCAGGCCAACGTTTGGCACGCTGCCCATGGTGGTCGGGTCGAAGGCACCGTGTTGCTTGCAGTCTTCGATCACGGCTTGATAGATGGTCGCGTAGCAACGATCCGGGATCACGGCCTTGGTGTCCTGCAGGACGCCGTCATTGTTCCACATCTTGCCGGAATCACGAATCATCGCCGGCATCGAGGCGTCGACGATGACGTCGCTCGGCACGTGCAGGTTGGTGATGCCTTTGTCGGAGTTGACCATCGCCAGGGCAGGGCGGGTCGCATAGACGGCTTTGACGTCCGCTTCGATCTGCGCTTGCTGGTCAGCGGGCAGGTCCTTGATGCGGGCGTACAGGTCGCCGATGCCGTTGTGCAGGTTGAAGCCGATTTCCTTCAGGACGTCAGCGTGCTTGCTCAGCGCTTCCTGATAGTACTCGGCGACGAACTCGCCAAACATGATCGGGTCGGAGACCTTCATCATGGTGGCTTTCAAGTGCACGGAGAACAGCACGCCGAGCTTCTTGGCGTCTTCGATTTCACGGGCCACGAAAGCGCGCAGGGCTTTCTTGCTCATGACGGCGCAGTCGATGATCTCGCCCGCCAGTACCGACGTCTTGTCCTTGAGGACAGTGGTGCTGCCGTCTTCGCCGATCAGCTCGATCTTCACGGCGCCAGCGGCTTCGATCAGCGAGGATTTTTCGCTGCCGTAGAAGTCGCCGTTGTCCATGTGCGCCACGTGGGACTTGGAGTCCGCAGACCAGGCGCCCATTTTGTGCGGGTGCTTGCGCGCGTAGTTCTTGACGGAGAGCGGCGCCCGGCGATCAGAGTTACCTTCACGCAGCACCGGGTTCACGGCGCTGCCTTTCACTTTGTCATAGCCAGCCTGGGCAACCTTGTCGGCTTCGGTGACGACTTCATCCGGGTAGTTCGGGATGTCGTAGCCCTTGGCTTGCAGTTCCTTGATCGCGGCCTTCAGTTGTGGAACCGAGGCGCTGATGTTCGGCAGCTTGATGATGTTGGCTTCCGGCGTGGTCGCCAGTTGGCCGAGCTCTGCCAGATCGTCGGACACCTTCTTGTCACCCAGGCGCTCGGGAAAGCTGGCGAGGATGCGGGCTGCAAGCGAGATGTCGCGGGTTTCAACGGCGATGTCAGCGGAGGCGGTGAACGCTTCGATGATAGGCAGCAGTGAGTAGGTGGCGAGGGCTGGCGCTTCGTCAGTGAAGGTGTAGATGATCTTCGAGCGGTTGGACATATTCGGGATAACTCTCTTCTTTGCTGAGCGTACACAAAATTTCGAGATGCGCAGGGTAGGCACTTTCGCCCAAGGTATCGATGAGCCGAAAGTCGAGAATTTCGTCGCGTGATAGGGGGTGCATCAGTCGAGCGTCAAACGGTCGGACCCGGGTAGCGGTCCGGCCTGTCGAGGGCTGAAAGCCTGGTTTCAGGTGGTTCGGCCCCCAATGACCCAACGGTCACCGGCGCTGAGTATATCACTGCACCCGGCCATTACTACGGTACTCGTGTGACGGCTTTGTGGTCGCAGGATCAATAGTCGCGGTCGCGAGAGGTGCCATGATTTCCTCGAAAAACCGCTCAGCCCTTGTGCCACGGGGCCTGCGGCAACCTGTCGCAGTAGCTCGTGGCCTGTGCGCCTTGTCCCGTCGATCACCGGATTTCGACTAAAGGAGCATCAACGGCGCAATGGCGTTGGTAACTTCCATGTTGCTCACTTCTATATAGATGCACGCAACGGGTGGTGAGAGGCACAAAAAAAGCCGGCCAACCCTGAACGGATTGACCGGCTTCTCGAATCTCGCGCTTGAACGGTCCGGCTCAGGCGTGATTGTCGCGCTATGCCTGCTGCTTCTCGTGCTGTCTCTCGTGATGAGTCACAGGCTCCTGGACCACAGCAGTGACCTGCGCACTGATCGCGACGGCGTGAAGACCCTTGGGACCCTGGATGATTTCGAACTGAACCGGCTGTCCGGCCTTCAGCGTTTTATAGCCGTCCATGGTGATCGCCGAGTAGTGCGCGAACAGGTCTTCAGACTTGCCGTCTTCAACGATGAAGCCATACCCCTTGGCGTTGTTAAACCACTTGACCTTACCGCTTAGCATAGTCACATCCCTCTGCAAAGGACTCCGATGGGAGTATCATCACCTCTCATCCGCCGGACCTAAAAAATTTTGGTTGACTGCGCGGACCCTTTTTACCCAATGTGGGTTCTATTGTTTGTAACACCGATTGGCCGATAGTCAAGGTCAAGCGGCGGTCCAGTTGAAAACCGGTATCACCGCCACCATTTATTTCAATCACGTCCTCTGTGAACCTTCTTTACCATGCATGCAATCAGCAAGATTCGACTAACATTCAATCAGGATGACCCGCATCCCCATGAGGACGATGCGTCGGGCACCGCTGTACAGGAAGCCAAGCCGATATTGCAGGTGCCGCCTATGTACAAGGTGGTTTTGTTCAACGATGACTACACCCCGATGGATTTCGTTGTCGAAGTGCTCGAGGTGTTTTTCAACCTGAATCGTGAGCTGGCGACCAAGGTCATGCTGGCCGTCCATACAGAGGGACGGGCCGTTTGCGGATTGTTTACCCGCGACATCGCCGAAACCAAGGCTATGCAGGTCAACCAGTACGCCAGGGAAAGCCAGCATCCGCTACTCTGTGAAATCGAGAAGGACGGTTAACGCCGGACACTTGGGTATGAGGTGAAGCTATGTTAAACCGTGAGCTCGAAGTCACCCTCAATCTGGCTTTCAAGGAGGCCCGCTCTAAACGTCATGAGTTCATGACCGTCGAGCACCTCCTGCTGGCCCTATTGGACAATGAGGCTGCCGCCACCGTACTGCGTGCCTGCGGCGCAAACCTCGACAAACTCAAACACGACCTCCAGGAGTTCATCGACTCCACCACGCCGCTGATCCCCGTGCATGACGAGGATCGCGAGACCCAACCTACACTCGGCTTCCAACGCGTTCTTCAGCGTGCGGTTTTTCATGTGCAGAGCTCCGGCAAGCGAGAAGTCACTGGCGCAAACGTGCTCGTGGCGATCTTCAGCGAGCAGGAAAGCCAGGCAGTGTTCCTGCTTAAGCAGCAGAGCGTTGCCCGTATCGATGTCGTCAACTATATCGCCCACGGTATTTCCAAAGTGCCTGGGCATGGCGATCAATCTGAAGGTGAGCAAGATATGCAGGATGACGAGGGCGGTGAGTCTTCTTCCTCAGGCAATCCTCTGGATGCCTATGCGAGCAACCTGAATGAGCTGGCCCGTCAAGGCCGCATCGATCCGCTGGTAGGGCGCGAGATGGAGGTCGAGCGCGTCGCTCAGATTCTCGCGCGGCGCCGCAAGAACAACCCGCTGCTGGTGGGCGAGGCCGGGGTGGGTAAAACCGCCATTGCCGAAGGCCTGGCCAAACGCATCGTCGACAATCAGGTGCCGGATTTGCTGGCCAACAGCGTCGTGTACTCCCTCGACCTGGGCGCACTGCTGGCCGGTACCAAATACCGTGGCGATTTCGAGAAGCGCTTCAAGGCGCTGCTCGGCGAGTTGAAGAAACGTCCGCACGCGATCCTGTTCATCGATGAAATCCACACCATCATCGGTGCCGGCGCTGCGTCCGGTGGCGTGATGGATGCCTCCAACCTGCTCAAGCCGCTGCTGTCGTCGGGTGATATCCGTTGCATCGGTTCGACCACGTTCCAGGAATTCCGCGGCATCTTCGAAAAAGACCGTGCGCTGGCCCGTCGCTTCCAGAAGGTCGACGTCTCGGAGCCTTCAGTCGAAGACACCATCGGCATTCTGCGCGGCCTGAAGGGCCGTTTCGAACAGCATCACAATATCGAATACAGCGACGAAGCCCTTCGTGCCGCTGCCGAACTGGCGTCGCGCTACATCAATGATCGCCACATGCCCGACAAGGCCATCGACGTGATCGACGAGGCGGGTGCCTACCAGCGGCTGCAACCAGTGGAAATGCGCGTCAAGCGCATTGAAGTGCCGCAGGTTGAAGACATCGTGGCGAAGATCGCGCGGATTCCGCCGAAGCACGTCAACAGCTCCGACAAGGAGTTGCTGCGTAACCTGGAGCGCGACCTGAAGCTGACCGTGTTTGGTCAAGACGCGGCCATCGACTCGCTGTCCACCGCGATCAAGTTGTCGCGTGCAGGTCTCAAGTCGCCGGACAAGCCTGTCGGTTCGTTCCTGTTCGCAGGTCCGACCGGTGTGGGCAAGACCGAGGCAGCGCGTCAGCTGGCCAAGGCACTGGGTATCGAGCTGGTGCGTTTCGACATGTCCGAGTACATGGAGCGCCATACCGTATCGCGTCTGATCGGTGCGCCGCCGGGCTACGTCGGTTTTGATCAGGGCGGTTTGTTGACCGAAGCCGTCACCAAGCAGCCGCATTGCGTGCTGCTGCTCGATGAAATCGAGAAGGCGCACCCCGAGGTCTTCAACCTGCTGCTGCAGGTGATGGACCACGGGACGCTGACCGACAACAACGGGCGCAAGGCGGACTTCCGCAACGTGATCGTGATCATGACCACCAACGCCGGTGCAGAAACTGCGGCCCGTGCTTCGATCGGTTTCACCCATCAGGATCACTCCTCTGATGCGATGGAAGTGATCAAGAAGAGCTTTACGCCGGAATTCCGCAACCGTCTGGACACCATCATTCAATTCGGTCGCCTCAGCCATGAGGTTATCAAGAACGTGGTAGACAAGTTCCTCACCGAACTTCAGGCGCAACTGGAAGACAAGCGCGTATTGCTGGAGGTGACCGACGCGGTGAGGGGTTATCTGGCCGAGGAGGGTTACGACGCAGCGATGGGGGCACGCCCGATGGCACGTCTGATCCAGGACAAGATCAAGCGTCCGCTGGCCGAGGAGATTTTGTTCGGCGAGTTGTCCGAGCATGGCGGTGTGGTACACATCGACATCAAGGACGGCGAGATCTCGTTCGATTACGAAACCACGGCTGAACTGGCCTGACGTTTCGGTTATTGCAACAAACCTGAAAGGCGCCGATTGGCGCCTTTTTTGTTGGGTGCGAATGTGCAGAACCCTGTAAGAGTGAGCTTGCTCGCGATTGCGATTTGTCTGAGACACATTAGGTGACTGACACGAAGCAATCGCGAGCAAGCTCACTCCTACATCTGTTGAAACGTGCCGCGTTCTGACGGACCGAGTGCTCTGCCTTTTTTGCAACGTGCCGCGGTCTGTGGGATTGAGTGATGCCGCCTCTATATCCCGCGCACACAAAAACGCCCGGCATGAGCCGGGCGTTTTTGTTAAGACCTGTTAGCGGGCGCGGTAAGTGATGCGCCCTTTGCTCAAGTCGTAGGGCGTCAGCTCAACGCGGACCTTGTCGCCGGTAAGAATGCGGATGTAGTTCTTGCGCATCTTGCCGGAGATGTGCGCGGTTACGACGTGCCCATTTTCCAACTCCACACGGAACATGGTGTTGGGCAGGGTGTCGACGACAGTGCCTTCCATTTCGAAGCTGTCTTCTTTCGACATGCAGTAAAGCCCTCGGTATCCAATGAATGGCCCGGTGCAAACGGCAGCCAGGCAAAAGCGGGCTGCATTGTGCCCGAAAATTGAGGTTTAAGCCAAGGGCTTCAGTAAAGAGTGACCCATCTTTGATTGGTGAGCAGCTCGATGGGGCGATATTGGGTCTTGTAATTCATCTTTTTGCAGTTCTTTATCCAGTAGCCGAGGTACACGGCATGCAATTGCATGCGTGCGGCTTCGGCGATCTGCCAGAGAATCGCGTAACGCCCCAGGCTGCGGCGCTCTTCCGAGGGTTCATAGAACGTGTAAACGGCCGAAAGCCCATTGGGCAACAGGTCGGTAACTGCCACTGCAAGCAGGCGGCCTTCCAGGCGAAATTCGTAAAAACGCGAAAACGGCAGGTCCCGTACCAGGAACGTGGAAAACTGGTCGCGACTTGGCGGGAACATATCGCCATCGGCATGGCGGTGCTCGATGTAGCGCTGATACAGGTCGAAGTACTCCTCGCTGAAGTGCGGCTTGGTGCTCGTCACTTCGAGGTCGGCGTTCCTTCTGAAAATACGTTTCTGCTGACGATCAGGCACGAACAGCCCGACCGGAATGCGCGCAGGCACGCAGGCGCTGCAGTTCTGGCAGTGCGGACGGTACAAATGGTCGCCACTGCGGCGAAACCCCATGTCCGAGAGATCGGCATAGACCTGGACGTCCATCGGCTGGCTGGGGTCGAGAAACAGCGTGGTGGCTTGTTCCTCGGGCAGGTAGCTACAGGAGTGGGGTTGAGTGGCATAGAACTTCAGCCGCGCCAGCTCGGTCATGATCAACCCTCGAGAAAAACCTTGAGTTAAGAGTGTATGCCAGCAGACTCAAACTCGCCTAGGCAGCCAGTCGGCGCAAGTGCTCTTATCCAGATGTTCGCGCAAATAGTCGGCGAAGGTCTGCCGTGGAATCGACCGAGCGCCAAGGCTTAGCAGGTGGTCGGTCGGCATCTGGCAATCGATCAGGACAAATCCCCACGTTTGCAAATGTTCGACTAGCGTCGCAAAGCCAACCTTTGAAGCGTTGTCGGCGCGGCTGAACATGGATTCGCCAAAGAACAACTGGCCCATGGCCAATCCATACAAGCCGCCCACCAAGGCGTCGCCGTCCCAGACCTCTACGCTGTGGGCGAAGCCACGCGCGTGCAGTTCGATGTACGCCGCCTGCATGGAGTCGGTTATCCACGTGCCGTCTGCGTAGGCCCGAGGTTCGGCGCACGCTTGAATGACCGCCGGGAAGTCCTGATCGAACGTGACCCTATAACGCCCCTGGCGCAGCAACTTGCCCAGACTGCGCGATACATGCAGTTCATCCGGAAACAGCACGGTACGCGGGTCCGGCGACCACCACAGAATCGGCTGGCCCTGCTGATACCAGGGAAAACAGCCATGGCGGTACGCAGCGATCAGGCGATCGGCAGACAAATCGCCGCCGCCGGCCAACAGTCCGTTGGGTTCGCGCATGGCTTTTTCCAGCGCAGGGAAATCAAGGGTGTCGCGTTGTAACCAGGTCAGCATGGCATCCAGACTTTACGAGAGGGGAGGGGAGTCAGCGCGGTTCGCCGTTGCGAATTGCAACTCCGTGCTTCAAACGGGGTCACAAGCCGCCTGATCGAACCGGGATGTCGGACGCTTGATTTCTTCATCCCGGCATGGCCTTTTGACAGTTCAAGGAAGCAGTAGCTACGCGTCATAAGCCTTTGTCGGCAAAGAAAATGCGTGCCGCAATCGTCTGCGGCCGTCGAAGCTTGAAGATCGGCAAGCTCCGAGCCAGACTAACGTAGCGCGCGGCGTGCAAATCCGTACAATGCCGATGTTGTTTAACCTCATTTCAAGTCACCTGTCGAGTGTGCGTCATCGCAGTCGTGTTTTCCTCGGTCGTCAGGCTGACCGTCGGGCCGATCTTCAGGCCGATGTTCGGGAAAACCACTGCCATTTCGTCAAGGCAGTCGTACACAGTCAATCATCAGATGTTCGCGCTTGCGCGCAGGAATTGAAGCGTTTTGAAGAAATCCACCATAGCACCCACCCCCGTTCCGCTCTGGCGGCAGCACCTGCACTACCGGCTCAAGGAAGGTGCACTAATCGCGTTCGGCGCGCTGTGTCTGTATCTGATCATGGCGCTGCTGACCTACGATCAGGGCGATCCAGGCTGGAGCCACACAAGCAGCTCAAGCAATTCTGCCCAGGTTCAGAACGCCGCAGGCTTCGCCGGTGCGTACTCTGCCGACATCCTGTTCATGATCCTCGGCTACTTCGCCTACATCTTCCCGCTCTTGCTGGGGATCAAGGCCTATCAGGTTTTCCGCCATCGCCATGAGCCGTGGCAGTGGAGCGGCTGGCTGTTTTCCTGGCGCATGATCGGTCTGGT
The DNA here is from genome assembly GCF_041060445.1 of Pseudomonas sp. W2-17. NCBI lineage: Bacteria > Pseudomonadati > Pseudomonadota > Gammaproteobacteria > Pseudomonadales > Pseudomonadaceae > Pseudomonas > Pseudomonas sp. W2-17. The sequence continues at coordinate 40,561 of NZ_JAUFNS010000023.1, forward strand.
GTTTCTGGTGCTGGCCGGCGCGTCGCTGGCGCACTTGCACTTTCATTCGGCATCGGGCCTGCCGGGTTCTGCCGGTGGCGTGCTGGGCGAAGTGCTGGGCGATCTGGCCAAGCGCGCGCTGAATGTTCAGGGCAGCACGTTGCTGTTCATCGCCTTGTTTTTGTTCGGTCTGACCGTGTTCACCGATCTGTCCTGGTTCAAGGTCATGGACAACACCGGCAAGATCACCCTGGACCTGATCGAACTGTTCACGGGCTCGCTCAACCGCTGGTGGACCGCCCGCAACGAGCGCAAGCAGATGGTGGCTCAGCTGCGTGAAGTCGACATGCGTGTCGACGAAGTGGTCGCGCCGGTTGCCCCGGATCGACGGGAGCAGGCCAAAGCCAAGGAGCGCCTGATCGAGCGCGAACAGGCGTTGACCGAGCACATGGCCGCCCGCGAGAAGCACGTGCCCGCCGTCATTGCGCCGGCACCTCCACGGGCACCGGAGCCGAGCAAACGCGTACAGAAAGAGAAACAGGCGCCGTTGTTCGTCGACAGCGCCGTGGAAGGCACCTTGCCGCCGATCTCGATCCTCGACCCGGCTGAGAAAAAGCAGCTCAACTATTCGCCTGAATCCCTGGCAGCGGTGGGTCATCTGCTGGAGATCAAGCTCAAGGAGTTCGGCGTTGAGGTCACGGTGGATTCGATCCATCCCGGCCCGGTGATTACCCGTTACGAAATCCAGCCGGCTGCCGGCGTGAAAGTCAGCCGTATCTCGAACCTGGCGAAAGACCTGGCGCGCTCCCTGGCAGTGACCAGCGTCCGTGTGGTCGAGGTCATTCCCGGCAAGACCACCGTCGGTATTGAAATCCCCAACGAAGATCGCCAGATCGTGCGCTTCTCCGAGGTCCTGTCGACGCCGGAATACGACGACGCGAAATCGCCGGTCACCCTGGCGCTGGGTCACGACATCGGCGGCAAGCCGGTCATTACCGACCTCGCCAAGATGCCGCACCTGTTGGTCGCCGGTACCACCGGTTCCGGTAAGTCGGTGGGCGTGAACGCGATGATCCTGTCGATCCTGTTCAAGTCCGGGCCGGAAGACGCCAAGCTGATCATGATCGACCCGAAAATGCTCGAGCTGTCGATCTACGAAGGCATCCCGCATTTGCTGTGCCCGGTGGTGACCGACATGAAAGACGCCGCCAACGCCTTGCGCTGGTCGGTGGCTGAAATGGAACGCCGCTACAAACTGATGGCCAAGATGGGCGTGCGTAACCTGTCGGGCTTCAACCAGAAGGTGCGCGAAGCGGAAGAAGCCGGCACGCCGCTGTCCGACCCGCTGTACCACCGCGAAAGCATTCACGACGAAGCGCCGCTGCTGACCAAGCTGCCGACGATCGTTGTGGTGGTCGACGAGTTCGCCGACATGATGATGATCGTCGGCAAGAAGGTCGAAGAACTCATCGCGCGTATTGCCCAGAAGGCGCGTGCGGCGGGTATCCACTTGATCCTCGCGACCCAGCGACCTTCGGTGGACGTGATCACCGGCCTGATCAAGGCGAACATCCCGACGCGTATGGCGTTTCAGGTGTCGAGCAAGATCGACTCCCGGACCATCATCGATCAGGGCGGCGCCGAACAACTGCTCGGTCACGGCGACATGCTCTACATGCCGCCAGGCACCAGCCTGCCGATTCGTGTGCACGGCGCGTTCGTGTCGGACGAAGAGGTTCACCGCGTGGTCGAGGCGTGGAAGCTGCGCGGCACCCCGAACTACAACGATGACATCCTGGCCGGCGTCGAAGAGCCGGGCAGCGGCTTCGACGGTGGCGGTGGCGGCGGTGATGGCGAAGACAGCGAAAGCGATGCGCTGTACGACGAGGCGGTCAAGTTCGTGCTGGAAAGCCGTCGTGCGTCGATCTCTGCGGTGCAGCGCAAGCTGAAGATTGGCTACAACCGCGCCGCGCGCATGATCGAAACCATGGAAAACGCCGGCGTCGTGACGCCGATGAACACCAACGGCTCGCGCGAAGTGATTGCGCCAGCCCCTGTGCGTGACTGACACTTCCCGGTCACGCGTTACCGGGCATCGCCACCGCGGCGGTGCCCGGCTTCAACCACACTCAAAGAGGAATCCCATGCGTCTTATCCGCATGCTGTTGGTATCTGCACTGGCTTTTTCCGCTGTCTCGGCCCACGCCGACAGCAAGGACGTGGCGCGCCTGACCCAACTGCTGGAAAACTCGAAAACCCTGAGCGGGCGTTTCTCCCAGCTCACCCTCGACGGTGGCGGCACCCAGTTGCAGGAAACCGCCGGCGAGATGACCTTGCAGCGCCCCGGCCTGTTCTACTGGCACACCGACCCGCCGCAGGAGCAAACCATGGTGTCCGATGGCAAGAAGGTTTCCCTGTGGGACCCTGATCTGGAGCAGGTCACCATCAAGACCCTCGACCAGCGTCTGACCCAGACCCCGGCGCTGCTGCTGTCCGGCGACGTGTCGAAAATCAGCGAAAGCTTCGACATCACTGCCAAGGAAGCGGGTGGCGTGATCGACTTCGTGCTCAAGCCCAAGTCCAAGGACACCCTGTTCGACAGCCTGCGTCTGTCGTTCCGCAACGGCATGATCAACGACATGCAACTGATCGACAGCGTCGGCCAGCGCACCAATATCCTGTTCACCGGCGTCAAGGCCAACGAGCCTGTCGCGGCGAGCAAATTCCAGTTCCAGATCCCGAAAGGCGCTGACGTCATTCAGGAATAAAAGGGGTTCCCCTGTTTCATGGACCTGTTCAGCACTGAACCGATCGCGCAACCGTTGGCCGCCCGCCTGCGAGCGACCAATCTGGACGAGTACGTCGGCCAGCAGCACCTGCTCGCCCACGGCAAGCCACTGCGTGAAGCACTGGAGCAGGGCGCGCTGCATTCGATGATTTTCTGGGGACCGCCCGGCGTGGGCAAAACCACGCTGGCGCGGTTGCTGGCCAAAGTCTCCGACGCGCATTTTGAAACGGTGTCGGCGGTGCTGGCGGGGGTCAAAGAGATCCGGCAGGCCGTAGAGATCGCCAAGCAACAGGCCGGTCAGTATGGCCGCCGGACCATTCTGTTCGTCGACGAAGTGCACCGCTTCAACAAGTCGCAGCAGGATGCGTTTCTGCCCTACGTTGAAGACGGCACGCTGATTTTTATCGGCGCCACCACTGAAAACCCGTCCTTCGAACTGAACAACGCGTTGCTCTCCCGCGCCCGGGTCTATGTGCTCAAGAGCCTGGACGAAGGGGCGCTGCGTCAATTGGTCAACCGCGCGCTGACAGAAGAGCGCGGGCTGGGCAATCGGCATCTGACCCTGGGCGATGAAGCCTTCAATACGCTTCTGGCCGCAGCGGATGGCGACGGTCGGCGGATGCTCAATCTGCTGGAGAACGCGTCGGACCTGGCGGAAGACGGCAGCGAAATCGATCCCGAGTTGCTGCAAAGCCTGCTCGGCGACAGCCGTCGGCGTTTCGACAAGGGCGGCGAAGCGTTCTACGACCAGATTTCCGCGCTGCACAAATCCATTCGCGGCTCCAACCCCGACGCCGCGCTGTACTGGTTCGCGCGGATGATCGACGGCGGCTGCGATCCGCTGTATCTGGCGCGGCGCGTGGTGCGCATGGCCAGCGAGGACATCGGTAACGCCGACCCGCGCGCCTTGCCGCTGTGCATGTCGGCGTGGGATGTGCAGGAACGCCTCGGCAGTCCGGAAGGCGAGCTTGCCGTGGCCCAGGCCATCGTGTATCTGGCCTGCGCGCCGAAGAGCAACGCCGTGTACATGGGTTTCAAAATGGCCATGCGCGAAGCCACCGAGCACGGTTCGCTGGAAGTGCCGTTGCACCTGCGCAACGCGCCGACCAAGCTGATGAAACAACTCGGCTACGGCGAAGAATACCGCTACGCCCATGATGAACCGGACGCTTACGCGGCGGGTGAAGACTACTTCCCCGACGAACTCGAACCGCGCCAGTATTATCAGCCTGTGCCCCGAGGCCTTGAGCTGAAGATCGGCGAAAAACTTAAACACCTGTCGGCGCTCGACCGCGCCAGCCCTCGGCAACGGAGAAAATAGTGATTCAGTTGATTCTTGCCGTGTCCGCCGGTGGCGTGGCTGGTACATTACTGCGTTTCGCGACGGCTAACGTGGTCGCTGCGAACTGGCCGCGCTATTTCTACACAGCAACGCTTGCCGTGAATCTGGTGGGCTGCCTGCTGATCGGTCTGCTCTACGGTCTGTTTCTGATTCGCCCGGAAGTGCCGATCGAGCTGCGCGCCGGTTTGATGGTTGGATTCCTCGGTGGTCTGACGACGTTTTCGTCTTTCTCACTGGACACGATTCGCCTGCTTGAAAGCGGCCAGGCTCCTCTGGCCATTGGTTACGCCCTCATCAGCGTACTGGGCGGGCTGCTCGCGACATGGGCTGGCCTGTCTTTGACCCGAATTTAATATACGAGAGACCGATATGCTCGACTCCAAACTGCTGCGTACTCAACTTCAGGACGTAGCGGATCGCCTGGCTTCCCGTGGCTTCACACTGGACGTGGCCCGCATCGAAGCGCTGGAAGCCCAGCGCAAGACGGTGCAGACCCGCACCGAACAGCTTCAGGCCGAGCGTAACGCCCGTTCCAAATCCATCGGCCAGGCCAAGCAACGCGGCGAAGACATCGCGCCGCTGATGGCCGACATCGACCGCATGGCCGAAGAGCTGAGCACCGGCAAGAAAGAGCTGGACGCCATTCAGTCTGAACTCGATGCCATGGCCCTGAGCATGCCGAACCTGCCCCACGAATCCGTGCCTGTGGGCGCTGATGAAGAAGAGAACGTCGAAGTGCGCACATGGGGCACGCCGGCGTCGTTCGATTTCGCGGTTCAGGACCACGTTGCCCTGGGCGAGAAGTTCGGCTGGCTGGATTTCGAAACTGCCGCCAAGCTGTCCGGCGCCCGTTTCGCGTTGTTGCGTGGCCCTATTGCGCGCCTGCACCGTGCGCTCGCGCAGTTCATGATCACGCTGCACATCAACGAGCATGGTTACGAAGAGACCTACACGCCGTATCTGGTCCAGGCGCCTGCGTTGCAGGGCACCGGCCAGCTGCCGAAATTCGAAGAAGACCTGTTCAAGATCTCCCGCGAAGGCGAGGCCGATCTGTACCTGATCCCGACCGCCGAAGTGTCGCTGACCAACATTGTCTCCGGCGAAATCATCGACGCCAAGCAGCTGCCGTTGAAATTCGTCGCCCATACCCCGTGCTTCCGCAGCGAAGCCGGCGCGTCGGGCCGTGATACCCGCGGCATGATCCGTCAGCACCAGTTCGACAAGGTCGAGATGGTGCAGATCGTCGAGCCGGAAAAATCCATGGAAGCACTGGAAAGCCTGACCGGTCATGCCGAGCGCGTTCTGCAATTGCTCGAATTGCCGTACCGCGTACTGGCGCTGTGCACCGGCGACATGGGTTTCAGCGCAGTGAAAACTTACGACCTGGAAGTGTGGATTCCGAGTCAGGACAAATACCGTGAAATCTCGTCGTGCTCCAACTGCGGCGACTTCCAGGCGCGTCGCATGCAGGCCCGCTGGCGCAACCCTGAAACCGGCAAGCCGGAACTGGTTCATACGCTGAACGGTTCGGGTCTCGCGGTGGGTCGCACGCTCGTGGCGGTGCTGGAAAACTACCAGCAGGCCGACGGCTCGATCCGCGTGCCGGACGTCCTCAAGCCATGGATGGGTGGCATCGAGGTGATCGGCTAAATGGAATTTCTGCCGCTGTTCCATAACCTTCGGGGCGCTCGGGTGCTGGTGGTGGGCGGTGGCGAGATTGCCTTGCGCAAGTCTCGCCTGCTGGCTGATTCCGGGGCGGTGCTGCGCGTGGTTGCCCCCGAGATCGGCCCGGAGGTGCGCGAGCTGATCGAGCGCAGCGGCGGCGAAGAGATTCTGCGCGGCTACACCGAGTCGGACCTCAACGGTTGCGTGCTGATTATCGCTGCCACCGACGACGAACCGCTTAATGCGCAGGTGTCGGCCGATGCCCGCCAGCGCGGTGTGCCGGTCAACGTGGTGGATGCGCCTGCGCTGTGCAGCGTGATCTTCCCGGCCATTGTTGATCGGTCGCCGCTGGTGATTGCGGTGTCCAGCGGTGGCGATGCGCCGGTGCTGGCACGGCTGATTCGCGCCAAGCTGGAAACCTGGATTCCGCCCACGTACGGGCATCTGGCCGGTCTGGCCGCACGCTTCCGGCATCAGGTGAAAGGCTTGTTCCCGAATGTTCAGCAGCGTCGGGCGTTCTGGGAGGATGTATTTCAGGGGCCCATTGCTGACCGGCAACTGGCGGGGCAGGGCGCCGAAGCCGAGCGGCTGTTGCAGGCAAAGATTGACGGCGATGCGCCGGCCACCACCGGCGAGGTGTACCTCGTGGGCGCGGGGCCGGGTGATCCTGATCTGCTGACCTTCCGCGCGCTGCGTTTGATGCAGCAGGCGGATGTCGTTCTGTACGACCGTCTGGTAGCACCGGCGATTCTGGATCTGTGCCGCCGTGACGCTGACCGCGTCTACGTGGGCAAGCAGCGCGCCGATCACGCCTTGCCCCAGGATCAGATCAACCAGCAACTGGTGGATCTGGCCAAGCAGGGCAAACGCGTGGTGCGACTGAAGGGCGGTGATCCGTTCATCTTCGGCCGTGGCGGTGAAGAGATCGAAGAACTGGCGGCCCACGGCATTCCCTTCCAGGTCGTGCCGGGCATTACGGCGGCCAGTGGTTGCGCGGCCTATGCCGGTATTCCGCTGACCCATCGCGATCACGCGCAGTCCGTGCGTTTCGTGACCGGGCACCTTAAGAACGGCTCTACCGATCTGCCATGGAAAGACCTGGTGTCACCATCGCAGACCTTGGTGCTCTACATGGGCCTGATCGGACTGCCGGTCATTTGCGACCAGTTGATCAAGCACGGCCGTTCGGCCGACACCCCTGCTGCGCTCATTCAACAGGGCACCACCGTCAACCAGCGCGTCTTCACCGGCACGCTGGCCAATCTGCCGCAACTGGTGGCGGAGCATGAGGTTCATGCGCCGACCCTGGTGATTGTGGGCGAAGTGGTGAAGTTGCGGGAAAAATTGGCGTGGTTCGAAGGGGCGCAGGCGAGCGTTTGATCACGACATGCGCCTGCCTGGCTTCGCGAGAGCTACACAATTCTTGTGGGAGTGAGCTTGCTCACGAAGACTGCCTTCCAGCCGCTGAAAATTTTGCGGATGCTCTGGCCTATTCGCGAGCAAGCTCGCTCCCACAATGATCATGCACCGGGTGATGGGTTTCAGGTCTTAAACTGAAACCCATCAGTCGTTCTGCAAGATCCCTTTTCCGCTCAAACGCCCGCGATCATGCTCGCCGCTAAAGTCTTGCTGCGGGCCTTTTGGCACGATGCCGGTCGGGTTGATGGTGGCGTGGCTCGCGTAGTAGTGATGCTTGATGTGCACGAAATCCACTGTCTCAGCTACGCCCGGCAGCTGGTACATCTCGCGCACCCAGTTGCTCAGGTTCGGGTAGTCGGCAATGCGCCGCAGGTTGCACTTGAAGTGCCCGTGGTACACCGCGTCAAAGCGAATCAGCGTGGTGAACAGGCGCACGTCCGCTTCGGTCAGGTATTCACCCGTCAAGTAGCGTTTCTCGCTGAGCAGTGTTTCCAGGGAATCGAGCTCGGCAAACACTTCATCGAAGGCCTCTTCGTACGCACCTTGTGACGTCGCGAAGCCTGCGCGATAGACACCGTTGTTCACGGCCGGGTAAATACGGTCGTTCAGCCGGTCGATCTCGTCGCGCAGCGGCTCCGGATACAGATCCAGGTGATTGCCGGTCAGATCGTCGAACGCCGAATTGAACATCCGGATGATTTCCGATGATTCATTGCTGACGATGCGATTCAGTTGTTTGTCCCATAGCACCGGCACAGTAACGCGACCGGTGTAATCGGCGGTGTCGGCGAGGTAGCGCTGGTACATGAACGTATGGCCATCCAGCGCGTCGCCGGTAGACCCTTTCTGCTTGTCGAACGTCCAGCCGTTTTCGCGCATCAGCCAACTGACCACGGAGACGTCGATCAAACTTTCCAGGCCCTTGAGCTTACGGACGATCAGCGTCCGATGGGCCCACGGGCAGGCCAGGGAAACGTACAAATGGTAGCGACCGGCTTCCGCCTTGAAGCCGCCTTCACCGGACGGGCCGGGCCGACCATCGCTGGTAACCCAGTTCCGGCGCTTGGCTTGCTCGCGCTGAAAAGCGCCGTCTTTGCTGCTTTCGTACCACTGGTCTTGCCAGCGTCCTTCAACGAGAAGGCCCATGTCTGACTCCAAATTGAGCTGTACCGAAGTACGTTGGAGATCAGTCTAAAGGCAATCGTTCGAACGAATAACGCAAAGACTGGGGGGTAGCTATCGGCTAAATCGATCTGTTCCGGTTTGCCCAATACTGATCTGCCTGAGCGAAGGCTTCATCCCGCGGCATCCCGAGGCCCCGCAGTGCCAGCGCCATCGTCGCGATCAGCGCCAGTTGCGGGTAGCTGTCCTCGATGTCGCCTTTCCAGATCGCGACCAGATGCTGCGGGTCGAGGGTGGCCGGCTTCACGTGGCGACGGTCCGACAATGCCGGCCATTCCTCGTCCCACGGCTGGCCGTTAGTCGTGCCATACAAGTGGCTGATGGTGTCGGGATTAATCTCGACTTCACCGCCGTCGCCCTTGATCACAATGGCGTGGTCGCCGAGCAGGCTGCTGGCATCGCGATGCACGCCCTGATAGCCCGGATGGAAAATACTCTGCAGCCCGCACCGAGCGCCCAGCGGATTAAGAATGCGCGCCAGCGAGTGGATCGGCGAGCGCAGCCCCAACGTGTTGCGCAGATCAATCATTCGCTGCAGCTGTGGCGCCCAGTCGCCGAGGGGGAAGAACGCAATGTTCTGCTGCTCCAGCGCTTCACCCACCGCTTGCCAGTTGCGACACAGCGGAATGCCCAACAGCTCCAGCAACTGCTCGCTGTACAGACGGCCGGCGGTGTGGGCGCCGCCGCCGTGCATCAATACGCGCACGCCATTCTGTGCCAGGCACTTGGCCGCCAGCAGGTACCACGGCAGATGGCGCTTCTTGCCGGCATACGTCGGCCAGTCGATATCGACCGTCAGTTCCGGCGCATGCAGACGCTCGCGCACCGCTTCGGTGAAGCCTGCGAGCTCATCCGGGCTCTCTTCCTTGTGCCGCAGCAGCATCAGAAAAGCACCGAGCTGGGTGTCTTCGACTTTTTCATCGAGCACCATGCCCATGGCTTCCCGGGCTTCGGCGCGCGTCATGTTGCGCGCGCCACGCTTGCCCTTGCCGAGAATACGAACGAAGGGCGCGAACGGATGCTCGGCAGGGGTTTCGGTGACGAGGGAGGCGAAGTCAGTCATAGGCAATTGGTCGGCTTGGGCAGGCCCGCCAGCTTGGCGGCAAGTTTGGCGGGAGTGCCATTGAACAGACGATTCAGGTGCAAGCTGTTGCCCTTGTCGGCGCCCAGTTTCAGCGCGGTGTACTTGACCAGTGGCCGTGTGGCCGGGGACAGCTGAAATTCTGCGTAGAACGCACGCAGCAGTTCGAGAATTTCCCAGTGATCGGGAGTAAGGGCGATGTCTTCTTCAAGGGCCAGGGCTTCGGCGACGTCATTGGACCAGTCGTGGATGTTCTCAAGATAGCCGTCTTTGTCCAGCGCGATGCTGTGCCCGTCGACGATGAGCTGTTTCATAGCCACGTATTGACCTTGTTGTATTGCACCGAGAGCGCGACGAAGCCGGCATAGTCGACGCCATGCGCCCAGTCAGGCAGCGCGATGTTTCGAGCGGTGGCGTCTTCATCGAGCACGAACAGCTTCAGGCTGTCGGTTTTCGCGCTCAGTGCCTCGGCGGCAGCGGTTTCTTCGCGCAGCGCATAGGTCGCGTCGCCGCACAACAGGATCGCGTCTTGACTGCCTAGCACGCGCAGGCAACTGCTGAGGCGCGAGTCGGTAAAAGGTGAGTGAGAGAGTACGTGCAGGGTAGCCATCAGATCGTGATCACCTGGTCGTAACGGTCAATGAGCGCAGTGATTTGCGGGTCATCCAGTACCTGAAGGGGTTCGACGCTCAAGCCGGTTGGCTGCATCCCACGCTGGTTCAGGCTAGTGCCGCAGGCGAACAGATCTTCCACACCGAACATCGACAACGCTTGCAGGTTGGCGCTCAGGTCTTTCTGCTGCACCTGGCTGGCGTTCTGCGCCGTCGCCAACTGAAACACGCCGTCGTCCATGAACAGCATAGCGACCGGCAGATCGAACGCGCCGCCGGCCAAGGCAATGTCCAATGCCTCGCGGGCATCCGGACCAGACCAGGGTGCCTGACGGCTGATGATCAACAATGACTTTGCCATTTCACGGCCCCCCAAAACAGATCAAACGATCGGCTGCCTGCACGGCGTCGTGCAACTGACCCAGCCCCGACAATTCCCAGGGTGCCGGCAGGTTCGCCGCAGGTCGCGAATAACGCTCTGTTTCCTCAGCATTCAATACGCCCCGGCGCAGGGCCGCTGCGATGCAGACCACGCCATCAAGCTGGTGGGTAGTGACGAAATCACGCCATTGCGCGGCGGTGTCCGCCTCGTCCTGAGGCGACACGACATTGCCGGACGCGCTGTGTACGCCGTCCTGATAGAAGAACAGACGGACGATTTCATGGCCCTGCGCCAACGCGGCTTTGGCGAACAGCAACGCACGTCGGGAGGAGGGCGCGTGGGCGGGCGAGTGCAGGGCGATGGCGAACTTCATGGGCGGCTCGGTGGGGCGCTGGCAGGGAACATGGGCGCAATGATAAAGAATTCATGAACGCCGGACAGCAAAAAGCCCGCCGAAGCGGGCTTTTTGTTGAAGCGGGCAAACTGATCAGTCTTTGCTGCCCATGATGCCGAAGATCTGCAACAGGCTGATGAACAGGTTGTAGATCGATACATACAGGCTGATGGTCGCCATGATGTAGTTGCGCTCACCGCCGTGGATGATCGCGCTGGTCTGGAACAGAATACAGACCGACGAGAACAGCACGAAGCCAGCGCTGATCGCCAGTTGCAGGCCGCTGATCTGGAAGAACATGCTGGCCACAACGGCACCGAGCAACACGAAGAAGCCTGCGGTGATGAAGCCGCCGAGGAAGCTCATGTCCTTGCGGGTGATCAGCACGTAGGCCGACAGACCACCGAAGACCAGCGCCGTCATGGCGAACGCGGAAGCAACGACTCCAGCGCCGCCCTGCATGCCGATGTAACGGTTGAGGATCGGGCCGAGGATGAATCCCATGAAGCCCGTCAGCGCGAACGCCGAGACCAGACCCCACGCCGAATCGCGCAATTTGTTGGTGAGGAAGAACAGACCGTAGAAGCCGATCAGCACGACGAAGACATTCGGGTAACGCACGTTCATCTGTTGGGCAACGAACGCCATGACGCCGCTGAAGGCGAGGGTGAGGGCCAGAAGGCCGTAAGTGTTGCGCAGGACGCGGCTAACCTCTAGCTGCTCGACCTGCACGCGGTTGTTGACTGCGTAATCCTGTTCGCGCATGGCGCTACTCCTGATGGTGAAAACGAAGGGTTTGAAACCTCAAGTTGCAAAGATCATAACAGAGGCGGGGCAGCGCGCTAGCCGGAGAGTTTGACAGCTTGTTTCATTACGGTATTATGGCGCCCGCAAAGCGACGGAGGGGTGAAAAACCTTCGCCGCCAAATGCTTCGGGGAATTGGCAGAGTGGTTGAATGCACCGGTCTTGAAAACCGGCGAACGTTAATAGCGTTTCTAGGGTTCGAATCCCTAGTTCCCCGCCAAACACAGTAAAAAGCCCTGCATATGCGGGGCTTTTTTCGTTTTCGGGGTCTGGTTTTCGCTGGGCTGCACTTGATCTTCATCTTTCGGATCATCCTGCCCGGCTTGCGTGAAAATTAGCAAGCGCTAATCATGTGGCTGATAGCAGGCCGTAATTTACTGTATGCTAACCGGAAGCGATGATGGGACATGGACATTAACAAGCTTAGAGCTGACGCCCTGAAAGCCCTGATGGCCGGGGCCTCCCAGAAAGATTTCGCCAATCGGCACGGCCTTGATGCGTCGTATCTGTCCCAGATTCTTAACGGGCACAGAAATCTCGGCGAGAAAGCTGCTGCGAATTTGGAAGAGAAGATTGGCCTTCCTTCGGGAAGCCTGGTCAGCCCTGCTGCGTCCGAGACTTCCGCGACAGCAGTGAAGGCCGGGCTTTCGGCACTGGAACAGCTCAAGCAGTCCCTCGCCAAGGTGAAAGGCTTTTCAAATGAGGCGCGGGACCGGATTGTGGCGGCGGCTGCCGACCCGGATGACCAGAGCACAGAAGTGCTTCCGGCCAATTACGCCGCGCTTCGTCCTACCCAGGAAGAGATTGTCATTCGCCAGTACGACATACGTGCAGCGATGGGTCACGGACAGGTGCCGCCTGATTACAATGAGGTAGTGCGCAACTTGGTTGTCAGGGAAGAAATTCTTCGCGAAAAAGGTGTGACATACACCTCGAAGACAGCTCTGGCCATGATCAGTGGCTGGGGTCAAAGCATGGAAGGAACCATCAACGATAAAGACCTGGTGATCGTCGACAAAGGCGTACAGGAGTTCATTGGAGAGGGGATCTACGTGCTGACTTGGCACCAGGAGCTCTATATCAAACGCGTGATGCGACTGGACGAAGAGAATTACAGGCTCATTTCAGACAATCAGCATTACGAGAACCAGACGGCGAGGATCGACGACGTGACGATCCATGCGAAGGTTTTATTGATTTGGAATGCCAGGAAGGCCTAGCCCATTGCACAAAATGACACTGATGCGGCGGCGACTCATACCGAGGGTGGCGAGCTGGTATGTGGCACCCGGGCTATGAAGAAGTGGTTTGAATACTTGCTCGGTAGAGGCCAAGTCTCGGTATCTGCAATGAATTTATTTAACAGAAATACAGGCTTGATGTGCTGGAGCTGCTGCTGGTCCTGGCAAGCTGCAGAAAGTGAAGTTGATGGTCGTGAAGCCCGCCAATCAAGCGGGCTTTTTTGTGCACTCAGAAAGGCGCGGCTTCCTCCAGTGCTTCGAATTCGTCCCGCACTTGGACGCGGGGATCGTCATCTGACGGCGCTTCCCACTTCAGCGTGACCGAACTGTCTTCATCATTGAAAACCATCTCTATTCCATCCACTTCCGCAATAGCCCCCATCACTTCGTCCCACTCTCGCTCGCCGTCGGTGTCCAGCTTATGGATCGTGACCCACATCTGATCCTGAGCGATGGGGTGGTTGATCATGCTCGCGACCCTTAGGTTCAGGCGCTCAAGGCCGGACATGGGCTCGCGCTCTTGAGGCTTGTTCTTCTCTGGCAGGGACATCAGTTTCTCCTTGATTACTGTATATGCGTACAGCTTTCGTAAGCATAACGACAGTCAGCTGTTTGCAAAACCCCTGTCAGAAATATCGACCTGCCTCGAGAGACAAGCACCCATTACAGGTACGTAAATAATTTAGCGCTAGCTATTGACGGCACATTTAGCGTTTGCTAATTTGAATCTATCGCAGCGACATACCGCAGCGGTACATGACTGGTGAAGCCGCCAGATAGCCAGGGACCAGCGAAGTGGTCTCCCAGCCCCGACAAGGGACCGACTGGATCAAAGCTCTTTAAGCAGAACGGAATCACCGATTTCACTGGCTTGCCTTGGCAGCAGGGCCAGACGGGAAATCAACGTAGCAGCGCAATGTGCAACCAAGCCAAGGCCTTTATTCCTGGAGTGATCGGGGCGGAGCCTGGCAGAGACCAAAAGGCTTTGCAGAATGTTGAAAGATTGCAGATGTGGAAAGTGCAAAAGACTTCTCGCCCGTATCGGTGAGATGACGGAGCTCCAGATCAAATGTTCCCGATGCGGGACGTTGAATCATGTGAGGGCCTCGGGCCCCGAGCTATCGCCTGTGAGCGACATGAGTGCGGAAGTCTCCGCCCACAATCATTCGACTCAAGGTAATCAAAATGTCTAATAGCAGCTCAGTCATTCCCCAGCTCAAAAACATTCCTCTGGTAGGGATCAACCTGGGCTCGGTCGCCAATGCTGGTCAAATCCTTCCAGGTTCGGCCGGTACTCATTATCAATGGCCCAATAAGGACACCATCAACCACTGGGTCAAGGATCTGGGCGTACGCCTGATTCGGTTTCCTTTCGAACTTCAGCGTGCGATTCAGCTATCGACGATAGACGGTCTGCCTGGCCAAGGCGCAAACCTCAATCAGGCGTTCATCGATCAGTGGCAGATCATGCTCAAACTGATCAGAGAGGCGTCGAATGGTGAGGCTCGAATTATTCCCGATCCGCATCACTACATGCGCCTGCATCGCTACCAGACCGATGCGAACGGCCAGCTGACCGGCGCGCTTTACCCGAGCGATCAGGCGGGTAACCAAGACGGTTGGAAGGTTACGGAGCAGGTTCTGATCCAGGATGGTAACTCCGTCGGTGGTGGCTCTTGGAGTGCGGTCCACTTGGCGAACTTCCACCAGAAGTTGGTTGTTGCATGCGACGACCCCATGGTTCTTGGTTGGGGTCTGGGTAATGAGCCGTACTCAAATGGTGATACCGGCGCGAAGGACTACATCACCCCGACTGACCTGGAGACCCTGTACATCAGCACGATGAACACCGTTCTTAAAGCGCTACGCAACAGCTCCAAAAAGCCAGTCTTCATCTGTGGCTTGCAATACGCGAGTGCCAAGGACTGGGCGGGTGTCTCGGCGAATCTACAGTCGAAGATTGTGGATCCGGCGAATTCTATCGTGTGGGAAGCGCACGCCTATGCTGACGTCGATGGCGGCTCGAGCGGTGCCTACAACAGCGATAACACCCAAATCTCGCCAACAGCGCTGCGCGACCAAATCGTGGGTCCGTTTCTGACTTACGCCAAAGCCAACAAGATGGCAGCATTCATCGGTGAGACTGGCATTCCTCCAACGGATGCTGGCCGTACCGCGCTGAAGAATCTGCTCGACAAAGCCAAGGCTGAGAAAATTCCTGTCACCCTATGGGTCGCGGGCCCGGGAACTGACGGCGAGAAGATGAGCCTCGAAGCGAGTAACCATGCGGCAACGGTTACGATGGTGAAGCCATACTTTGCTGAGCGCATCACTCAGTGGGGTTACGCGCAAGCGTAGGTCTGGCTGGCAGAGCGTGAGCCTCCCATTTCGAGGGGGGGCTCCTGCCCATTCTTTCAGTGACCGCGTGTGTGAACACTCGATCCGGAACGGTACATAACAGCACCTGCGCTGCTCTGACGGGCAGCGTGGGGGGCATGCGCTTATTCAGAGCCTCGGCATTTGCCGGGGCTTTTTCGTATTCAGCCCTGCCACATTCACCGCTCCGTGCGGGGATTGCTGGGGGGTTTACCCATTCCCCGAGCCCGAGAGGGCGGACTCTCGGAGGTCGACGAAGATGCCAGAAAAAACACCTGACTTCTGGGCCCACGTCTGGCTGATCATCACGACGCCGCTCTGGCAAGGAGCGATCATGGCCGCAACCATTTCTCTATTGCGCGTGGTCTATGAAGGCAAAGAAGCCAACAAATGGCGCGTTATGCTTGAGGCGCTGATCTGTGGTGCATTGAGCCTGTCAGCCAGCAGCGTCATCGAATGGATGGCCTGGCCGTCGAGCCTGTCCGTTGCCGCCGGCGGCACCATCGGGTTCATCGGCGTGACCGCGATCCGCGAGCTGATTATCAGGTTCCTCGGACGCAAGGCGGACTCGCTATGAGCCTCGAACCAGTCGCCGTAGTAGCCAGGGTCGGCTCTACATTTCGGGCCATTGCGGTCGTCATCGTCATCGTCATCGTCATCGTCATCGTCATGGGCCTGTTGATTGCTATCCAGCAGATCCGCGTGGTCACGTTGCAAGGGGCCATCAGTGTCGAGGCCAAAGCCAAACAGGAAGCCGTCGACGCCAATAAGGAAAGCCAGGCCACGATCACCACGCTGCGCGCTGAAGCACAGCGTAACGCCGACTACACCGCCGACCTGAACAAGCGCATCAGGGCCAGTGAAGACAAAGCCAAGAAGGCGAGGAAGGAGTTCGATGACCTCAAGCGCGCCAGTAAACCTGTTCGTGATTGGGCTGCTCAGCCTTTGCCTGACGGCCTGCGCGGCAAGGTCGCCAGTGTCAACAAAGACCACAGTCATAAGGCTGCAAGCCCCTGAGCTGATTCCGTGCGAGCGGATCAATGCGGACGATACCGATCTGCGTGACAACGGCGACGTATGGGAGCTGAAGGATCAGGCCATCAAGCTGCTCGACACATGCGCCGACCAGGTCGATGCGCAGATCGTTCGAAGCAGGAATAAGTAAGCCCGTTTTATTGGAGGTGCGTCGAGTCTGGAGGCACCCATGAGCGGATTTTTTGCCTGGAGAATAGTCATGACCGTGACTGATAAAGATCGCAATGTTCTCGCTCTCACGCTGTACGGCGAAGCTCGTGGGGAAGGGCTTGCCGGAATGGTTGCCGTGGCCTGGACGATCCGCAACCGCGTGAACGATGGACAGGATAAGTCATGGTGGGGCGAGGGCTATGCCGGGGTATGTCAGAAGCCCTATCAGTTCAGTTGCTGGAACAAGGGCGACCCGAACTATCCGTTCCTGAGCGGCGCGCGACAGATCCCGCTCCGCGAGTTGGCGCAATGCCAAATCGCTGCTGACCAAGTGATCGACGGGAAGGTGCCAGACCCCACCGGTGGTGCCACTCATTACTACGCGACCACTCTGTCGAAGGCGCCGGAGTGGGCTGCCAGGGCCAAGTGGATTCTGAAACTCGGTAACCACATGTTTTTCAAAGACGTTCCGTGATCTGCGGCACAGTCATCAGCAAGTCGTCGGCACAGGCTCGTCGGTGAGCGGCCGGCCCTCCACCGTGTTTGGTTGGCGATGGGCCTGAAGTCCGGTCGTCAGGGCAGCGATAGGCTAAAGTCGGAACTTGCCGACCATGTCGTTGAGCCGGACCGCCAGCTTCGACAGCTCGTTGCTTGCTTCCAGTGTCTGTCTCGCGCCCTCGGTGCTCTGCATTGCCAGATCCCGAATGCTCACCAGGTTTCTGTCTACATCGCGGGCAACATGGGCTTGCTCCTCCGACGCCGTCGCAATCTGCATATTCCGTTCATTGATTTCCAGGACCGCATCGGTGATCAGGCGCAGGGACGAGCCGGCGTCTTTCGCAGAGGTCAGCGTGCTGTAAACCTCCTGCCTGCTTTTGTCCATGGACTCCACCGCAGCGGCGGACCCTGACTGGACCTTGGTGATCATCTGCTCGATTTCCTGAGTGGACAGTTGGGTCCGGTGCGCCAGTGCCCGAACCTCGTCTGCCACCACAGCGAATCCTCGTCCCTGTTCCCCGGCGCGCGCCGCCTCAATCGCTGCGTTCAACGCGAGCAGGTTTGTCTGCTCGGCAATGGCCCTGATGACGCTCAGCACTTTTGTAATATCGTCCGCCTGACTGGCCAGGGCCTTGACCTGAACCACTGAGTTGTCCACGAGGTCCGCGAGGCTCGTCATGGCGGTCACCGTGTTGACGACCCTGCGGTTGCCCTCTTCGGCGGATGTGCTGGATGACTTTGCGGCCTCGGACGTTGAGTTCGCATTTCTCGCCACTTCCTCCACTGCCGCACTCATTTCGGTGACCGCAGTGGCCGCCTGTTCGATCTCGCTGTTCTGTCTTTGAAGTGTCCGATCTGCGCTTTCGGTGATCGATGTCATTTCGACGGAGGCGGTGCTCAGTTGGTCGGCCGCTCCCGATATCTCAGTTATCGTGGTCTTTAAATTGCCGGCCATGAGATTAAGCGCAATCATCAAACTGGATATCTCGTCCCGGCCCGTCACGGCGAGGACGCCGGAGAGGTCGCCCGTGGCGATTCTCTCCGCGAAGGTCAATGAGCTATAGACCGGCTTTACGATGCTTCGGGTCAGGGCATACGCCAGGCCTATGGTCAGAACCGAAGCAGCCAGCACGACGGAGATCAGAACCATGATGCTGTGGCTGTAGACTTCTGCAGCGCGATGCCCTGCGCTGACGGCGTTCTGTGAATTGATGTCGCGCAGCTTTGTGAGCTCTGCCTGATACTGCGTCGCGGTCTGCGCTTGCTCGGTGTTGGCGAAATCCAGTGCGGCTTGATGGTCGGATTTATTCAGGGCGATGATGTTTTTGACGCCTGATATGTATTTTTCCATCAGGCCGTTTGCTATTTGAAACTGCCTTGTATCTTCTTCGTCAGTGACCAGGTGTGCTCGGTAGTAACTCGTCTTTTCTTCGAGCGTGGCGATGTATTGAAAAATATTGTCGGTGACCTTGCGTTCTGCATCCGGGCCCGACACCGCCAATAATCGTATGCTTTCCAGCCGGGTATGCAGCAGTGCAATCTGGATGTCGTCAATCACCTGAATGCTGGGAACCACGTCAGTTTCCAGGCTTTGCTCAGTGGCACGCATTTCATCAATTTGAACGTAGGCGAACAGGCCAAGGCCCAGCAGGATCAGCGTAATGAGACCAAAGCAAAGCAGCGCTCTGGTCGAAATCTTGAAGTTTTGTAGTCGCATGTGGGTTCTCCGGAGCTCCAAAGGAATGCTGAGGTCCGTTCCAGCTATCAGCGTGTCTGCCGGATTGTCGATTACTTTAGGTGCGTTCAGCGGAAAGGCAGGCCTATAGCTATCATGGTCGCGTGTTTGCGCAGTGCTAAATAATCAATTAACTAATTCTTCATTTAACGCTGCCAATGGGTTTGCAAACGCGACGAGCGTGAGGCGATTATTGCTTCCGGGGATCGCCCCAAAATACCTGCCAACTATTAAGGAACACCATGCCGTTTAAAGACCTTTGCCTGGCATTGCTGGTAATCATTGCGTGGGGTTTGAATTTCATCGTGATCAAATACGGCCTGGATGGCCTGCCGCCGATGTTGCTGGGCGCGCTGCGGTTCACGCTGGTCGCGATTCCCGCGGTGTTTTTCATTCGCCGTCCGCAGTTGCCCTGGTTCTGGCTGCTCGCGTATGGAGCGACCATTTCCTTCGGTCAGTTCGCCTTTCTGTTCGAGAGCATGGCCCGTGGCATGCCACCGGGGCTGGCCTCCTTGCTGCTGCAGGCGCAAGCATTCTTCACGCTGCTGTTTGCGGCGATATTCATCGGTGAGAAATTACGCGTGTACAGCGTGGCGGGCTTACTCATCGCTGCTGGCGGACTGACCCTTATCGGCATGGGCACGGGGGCTGCGACCCCGCTTTTGGCGGTGTTGCTGGTGTTGTGCGCGGCCTCGATGTGGGCGCTGGGCAACATCATCACGCGCCGGTTTGGGAACGTCGATCTCGTCGCCCTGGTGGTCTGGGGTGCGATCGTTCCGCCGCTGCCGTTTCTCGCCATGTCGCTGTGGCTGGAGGGGCCAGCGCTCATTGAGCATTCGTTGCTTAATCTGGGATGGAGCTCAGTGCTGTCGCTGGCTTACCTGGCCTTCGTCGCCACGCTGTTCGGCTACATCAGCTGGAGCAAGCTGCTGTCGCGCTATCCAGCGGGCAAGGTCGCGCCATTTTCTCTGCTGGTGCCGGTGGTCGGCCTCAGCTCCTCAGCGTTGGTGCTGGGCGAGCGACTCAGCGTGCTGCAATGCGCGGGGGGTGTGCTTGTGATGTTGGGCCTGACGGTAAATCTGCTCGGGCCCAAGCTGTTCAGCCGTGGGCGACAAGCGACCGCTTGATGCGTGGGGAGCAGGTTTTCGCGATTCAAACCCGATTCAGGCAAGTGCGCCGTCCAGGACGGCGCACTTGCGCTTAGCTTACAGGGGAGCCGGCCCGAAGCGGTTATCGCCTTTCTGACCTTCTGTGGCCAGGAAAACGATGTTGGCGAACGGCACAATCAGCCACCAGCCGCTGCGATCAGTGTCGTGCAGTCGGCGTACGCCGACGGCGAGGCCGGGCACCAATAACGCGAGGCTGTACACATTCGAGATGATTGAGTTAGTGCCGATGATGGCTTCGACAACGGCAATCGCGATAGAGATCAGGACGTTGATCAGGAAAAACATCCAGTATTCCTTGCGACGCGCCCTCCCGCTGAACACCGCGTATTTCTTCAGCACGTCCACATACCAGTGAAAAAAACCTGGCTGGGCGACAACGGCAGCGCTATTGCCGCCGCCTGCGTACGCCAGCTGCGGCGCGCCGCACTGCGGACACGTGACAGCACCCTCACTGATTTCCTTTGCACAACCACGACAAAATGCCATTTGAATCTTCCTTTGATTAATTAACACACAGTCCAACGAAAATAAGCAGCGAGACACCGGATAACACAGTCCCGGCGATGGCCATGCCATAGCCCGGTCTTTTGGTGTTGATAGTGATGATCCCCAGAATCAGGGCGATGACAGAGAACAGGCCCAGGCCCTGAATCGTCGCTGAGTCCCATTCACTTTGGTCGAAGAGCGCAAGCGTGCACACGATACTGAGCACGAGCGAAATGATTGCCATCCAGGGGGAGTCAGCGTTTGCAGGGGGGAGTGGGAGTGTTGCTGAGGTGATTTGACCCGCGCCACATTGTGGGCAAGTGACTGCCGTTTCATGCAGCTCCTTTGCACAGCCACGACAAAATACCATCGCCATCTCATTTCCCTATAGTAGAAAGGCTTGTAGGGGCGTGTCGGCAGCATGGCTGAAATCTTTAGAAAAGATTTTGTAGGCATCCCTCCCGGCCTGTCTCAAACCCGGTACGACCGTCATTGCAAAGCATCTGGCTGCATTTAGTCCTTTTAAAATACCATGCCTGGCAAGACGAATCAGAAACCTTAACATCTGATAACGCTTTGCATTACCAATTTATAAAATAGTTGTTACGATCGGCGCCCTCATAGCTTTTCGCCATGCGGAACGTCGCTCGTCAGGGTGCCGTGCCGCAGATCAGCACGCCTTCGTCCTCTCCAGGAAGCACCCGATGCTACGTCCCGCCCTGCCAGCCCTGTCGGCACTCGTCGCCCTTGGTTTCTCCAGCCATTCCTTCGCAGCGCCGGTGCAGCAGGATTCGCCCGATCAGCCATCGGTCACATCGCCCGCTCCACCGGGCAGTGCCAGCGGCAACTCGGCGCCGGGTGCAGTGGCTTTGGAAGGCCTGAGCATCAACGCCGATTACGGCATCGCGGGGCAAGCGACCACGGAGAATTCAGGCTCTTACACAACGGGTTCCATGAACACGGCAACCAAGCTGCCGCTTTCCATTCGCGAGACGCCGCAGTCGGTGAGTGTGATTACCCGCCAGCGCATGGACGATCAGGGCATGAACGACCTGAACGACGTGGTGAAGTACGCGCCCGGCGTGACGCTGCACCGAACGGCATCGGACCGTCAGGAGTTTCTGGCGCGCGGCTTCAAGATCGATAACATCATGTACGACGGGCTGCCGAGCAGCATCAGTGCCTACACCCAGGACGTGATCTCCGGCGCGGACCTGGCCATGTATGACCGTGTCGAAGTGGTCCGCGGGGCGACGGGCCTGATGACCGGCGCGGGCAGCCCGGCGGCGACGCTGAACCTGGTGCGCAAGCGCCCGACCGCCGTGCCGCAGGTCAGCGTGACCACCAGCGCCGGCAGCTGGGACCGGTATCGCACCGAAGTCGATGCGTCGAACAAGCTCAACGATTCCGGCACTGTTCGCGGCCGTGTCGTGGCGGCGTATGAAGACGACAAAAGCTTTTCCGACATCCGCAAAAATCAGCGCCAGACCTTTTACGGCATCCTCGAAGCTGACCTGAATGATTCGACGACCTGGACCGTCGGCGCGTCCAAACAGCGTGATGACAACACCTCGGACTGGGGCGGTCTGCCCAGCGGTCCGAACGGCGAAGACCTGCACCTCAAGCGCTCGACGTTCCTCAGCAACGACTGGTCGTACTGGAACAAAGACAACATCATGTTCTTCACCGACGTCACGCACCGCTTCGACAACGGCTGGTCGGCCAAGCTGGCGGGGCAGAAGATCTGGGCCGAAGCGGACACCTTCTCCAGCTACGTCGGCAACTACGACGGTCTGGGCTTTCAGCAGTACCACGGCAAGTACCGCGACGACGATGACCAGACCAACCTCGACGCGTCCCTCAGCGGGCCGTTTCAGATGTTCGGTCGCGAGCATGAACTGGTCGTGGGCGTGAGCCACCGGCAGGAGAAGTTCCACCAGTGGGGCGGCTGGACCGACGGCACGCCGATCGATCTCTACAACCCGACCCATTCAGTGACCAAACCTGACGTCGATACCAGCCTGTACGAAACCCGCAACGCCGCCACCGAAGAAGGCGTTTACGCCGTGGCACGCCTGAACCCCATCGACCCGCTGCACGTCATCCTCGGCAGCCGCGTCAGCTGGTATGACTTCGACAACCGCGTCGGCAGTGGCGATTACAAGGTGGTGCGCGAAGTCACGCCGTACGCCGGCGTCATTTATGACCTGAACGACACGTACTCGGCCTACGCCAGCTACACCGAAATCTTCAAGCCGCAGACCGAAATGGATTCATCGCGCTCGGTGTTGAAGCCGATGACTGGCAAGAATTACGAGATCGGCCTGAAGGGCGAATACTTCGACGGCGCGCTGAATGCGTCGGTGGCGCTGTTTGAAATGGAGCAGGAAAACCGCGCGTATCTGCTGCAGGACCAGAATTCCACCAATTGCCCCAGCTTCCCGGCTTCCAGCTGCTACGGCGCAGCGGGCAAGGTGCGCAGCCGCGGGATCGACACCGAGCTAAGCGGCGCGCTGACGCCGGACTGGCAGTTCTCGGCGTCCTACACCTATGTGCTGAGCCAGTTTGTCGAAGACGGCACCAAAAGCAACGAAGGCAAATTGTTCGCTCCCGAGCAGCCGAAGCACCTGTTCAAAGCCGCGACCAGCTACACCTTGCCGGGCGAGCTGCACAAATGGCGGGTGGGCGCGGACGTGCTGGCCCAGAGCAAGACCTTCAACCGCGTCGGCGACGGCCAGGCGGATCAGGACGCTTACGGCATCGTCGGCCTGATGGCGGGCTACAAGCTGAACGAGCACTGGGACGGCCGGGTCAACGTCAACAACCTGTTCGACACCCGCTACTGGCAGGGCATCCCGACAAACTCGGGCACCGGCGTTTACGGCGATCCGCGCAACCTGATGTTCTCGGTGAAGTGGACGCTCTGATCACTCGCCGCACCCGGCACATCGTTTGATCGCAACGCACTGCGATCAGACGTCCTCGTCCTGATCCTCCGTCAGCAAATCGAGCCCGGCCACGGGCTCGATCAACTGCGCCCCCTCGTTGCGCACATTCCCGACCTCCTTGCCCACGGCATGCCAGTGAAAATCGCTGACCGGCCGGCAGCCTTCCTGCGCGATTTGCGCGAGCCGTGACGGCGGCGTCTGCGGGTCGACCCATTCCCGGGCGAGCTCTGGCGTCAGCACCAGCGGGCGGCGGTCGTGGATGTCAAGCATGCCGGCATCGCTGGCGGCGGTGATGATGACGAAGCCGTCGCGTTCGTCCGGCTCAAGGCCGGGCCTGACTTGGCCCAATGCGGCGAAGTACATCGGTCCCTGGTCTTTCAGATGGATGAAGTACGGCTGCTTGCGCTTCGAATCCTTCGGGTCTTTGACCCATTCAAACCAGCCGTTCGCCGGGGCCAGGGCGCGACCGTTCGGCCACAGGTCCTTGAAAAACTTTCCGGTCATTACGGTTTCGACCCGGGCATTGATCGGGTCGGGCCGTTTGTCTTTGGCCCAGTAGGGCGACCAGCCCCAACGCACCTTGTCGACGCTCAGGCCGTCAGCCACCGGGCGGATGATCTCGACGCGGGTGGTCGGCGCCACGTTGTAGCGTTCAATGGGCCAGAGATCGTAGCCGTTGATCACCAACTGCTCTGGCGCAAGCGTCTTGAGGTAATGGTCCATCGGCTCGTAGATCGAGTAGCGTCCGCACATGTGTCACCCGTCGAATTTTCCTGCTTACCAGATTGACCGCACGCGGCTGAGAACGTTAACTGTATATACGTACAGTTAACAAACACAAGGTCAGTCTCATGAGTGTCACCATCCTTGGCCGGTTATCGGCGGCGGGCGAGCGGTTTCCCCTTTACGCCTTTCAAGTGCCCGCAGGTTTTCCTTCGCCGGCGGCCGATCACATCGAGCGGCACATCTCGCTGGACGAGCTGTTCGACATCCGCGCGCCCCATGTCTATCTCGTCAAAATAGAGGGCGACAGCATGCAAGGCGCGGGCATCTATTGCGGCGATCTGGTGATCGTCGACCGCAGCCTGTACGCCGAGCATGGCGACATCGTCATCGCCGCGCTGAATACCGAGCCGGTCTGCAAGCGCCTGCACATGCGTGGCAACGAAGTCATCCTCAAATCCGAAAACACCAAATACCCGCCGCGCTATGTCATGGAAGGCGACGAGTTGCTGATCTGGGGCGTGGTGAAATACAGCGTTCGCGATCACGACAAGGTGATGCATTCGTGATGCATCGGCTTCCTTTATAGGGAGCCGGGGAGGGTGTGGATGCCCGGGCGTATTGGAACCATTCAAGCGCCCGTGCCACACAGCATAAACCTCTCAGGATGACCTCCAATGCCGCCTGCCTTCCGCCTGTATTTGGGCGCTTTGCGTGTCGTTCGACCGATGCGCCTCGCTTCACTGACTGTTGCGATGTTGTGTGCCGGTTGCCAGTCTTACGGCCCGCCCGAGTCGAGCACCGAACGCACGCCGCGCCTGGTGGCGGGACTCCATCGCAGCGAAGAGCCGGTGGCTTACTCGCGGCCGACGCAACCCTACGACGGCAGTGATATCTGGCAACGGATGGGACAGGATTTCCGCCTGGCCGACGACAACGGCGTCAACGAACGCATCGTGCGGCAGCGGGACTGGCTGCTGGGCAACGCAGGCTTCATCCGCAATGCCAGTCAGCGGGCCAGCCCGTATTTGCATTTCATCGTTGAAACCCTCGACCAGCGGGCGATGCCGGCCGAGCTGGCCCTGTTGCCGATCATCGAAAGCGCCTACAACCCCAAAGCTAATTCGATCCGTGACGCGGCCGGTCTGTGGCAGTTCATGGCGGCCACCGGGCGCGATTTCGACCTGCGCCAGACCGCCTGGTATGACGGCCGCCGGGACGTGGTCGCGTCCAGCAAAGCGGCGATGGATTACCTGACGCGCCTGCACACCCAGTTCGGCGGCGACTGGCTGCTGGCGATGGCGGCTTATAACGCGGGGGAGGGCACGGTGAGCCGGGCCATCGACGCGAATCAGCGCCGAGGCCTGCCTACCGATTACTGGCACCTGAGCTTGCCAAAGGAAACCCAGGATTACGTGCCGCGACTGCTGGCGTTGTCGCTGCTGGTGCGCGAACCCGAGACCTATGGCGTGAAGCTCAGCCCGGTGGCCAATGCGCCGTATTTCACGGTACTGGAGCTGGCGCGGCCGGTGGACCTGGAGCGCCTCGCCGCCAGTGCCGGCATCGATCGCTCGGTGCTGTTGAACCTCAATCCGGCGTTTTTGCGCAAAAAAACGGCCGACGGTCCTTCTCGTCTGCTCGTGCCACGCGACCAGTTCGAGCAGCTTTCTGCAACCCTGGGCAAAATGACCGACGACGTCATGCCCGATAACGAGGCACTGGCAGTGACCACTGCCACGGCATCAGCGGGCATCGTTCGACCCTGACACCACGCTTCAGCCCCACGATTGTCCGCTTCGAGCCCATTTTTGGCAGCAATGGGGCTGCCGTGTGTCGGCGTGGATACAAATAGCCGCGCCTGATTTTCCCGCCCCATCGACCTGGGCCAACCGGGTCAGACTTATTCACGCAATCAATTAACGAAAATTTCACCGAACTTTTCCGACGTTGTGTAAAAGCACTGATACATCGTGGCCAGTGGTCGCTCAGGACACAATTAGAAACATCCGCTGCGGTGGGTTGATGAGCGCTTTGGTTCGGTAAGCTGCGCCTCAGAAGTCAGCGTTTGAGACAGCGAGTAGTTGGATCCTATTAGCGAATCAGCATTGATGCGCAAACCTTTGCTTCGCCGTTAATAGTCCAGATCAGGACAGACAAAATGTCGGACCCGCTAAATTCAAGGGGTCTGGACCTATACGCGGGAGTACAGTAAAGCGTGTTCGGAAAACCGAGTTGGAGCAGTCGGATTTCCGAACGTAGTTAAACTAATGGTCCTGGAAACTAGCCAGCGACAGGCAAGTTGTTAAGCAACTTATAAAGTCCGCAGTGCGTTATATAAGTTCTCGGGCCGACAGTCCATAAGTGCAATAAGGCACTTAGTTCTGATTAATGTCAGGCACGGGTGTGTCGTTAATAGTCGGCGGCGAGGCGGGTTTGATGAATGTTGGCGAGGCGTACGCGGCAGTAATAAGAGCGTTCGGCTGTCACCTACCAAGCAGAGGGAGGGTCGATCGGTCAGGGCGAGATGGAATGCACCATGGCAGAGCATAACCCGATGATTGTTAAGCTATTGTGATGCACGCCCCAGGCGGGCTGGGGCTTTCGCGGCCCGCGTAAGTCATCGTTCAGTCGGGGGCAAGGGCTAATTTTAAATAGCCGTTTGAATGTTTTGCGGATAATTAGTTAACTCCGTCAATAAAGTCAAAGTGCTATCACGCTGGCGATGTGAAGTATGTCTCACGACGTTGGGGAACTAAATTTAATTATTGCTGCCTTTGGAATGCGTGGTATTAATAAATCGCTTGCTCCCACTACGAGAGGTATCGATGAAAGAAGAAATCGATGTAAGCGACTGTTCGTGTCAGCCTGAAAATGTGGCGCTGGATATCCAGCAGATAGCATTGAATACCGCCAACCTGAGTATGGATTTGCTGCTCTGCGGGGAGACAGGAACAGGCAAGGACACGCTGGCCAAACGTATTCATGACTTGTCCGGTCGGACAGGTTCTTTTATCGGCATGAACTGCGCGGCTATTCCGGAATCCTTGGCGGAAAGTCAGTTGTTCGGGGTTGTGAACGGCGCGTACACCGGCGTCAGTCGGTCCCGGGAGGGGTACATCGAAGCGGCCTGCGGCGGCACGCTGTACCTGGACGAGATCGACAGCATGCCGCTGAGCCTGCAGGCCAAGCTGCTGCGGATTCTGGAAACCCGGGGCATCGAGCGATTGGGTTCGACCGACTTCATTCCGGTGGACCTTCGGGTCATCGCTTCGGCGCAGCGCCCTCTGGATGAACTCGTGGAACAAGGGCTTTTTCGTCGCGACCTGTTTTTTCGGCTCAATGTGCTGACCATTCAAATGCCAGCCTTGCGCAAGCGTCGCGAACAGATCCTGCCGTTGTTCGACCAGTTCACCCAGCAAGTCGCCGCCGATTTCGGCTGCCCGGTCCCCGAACTGGACAACCGCCTGGTGCAGGTGCTGCTCAGCCACTCATGGTCCGGCAACATTCGCGAACTGAAGTCTGCCGCCAAACGGTTTGTCCTGGGGTTCCCCCTTCTGGGCGGCGATGCACCGGCGGACCGTGATCTGGAAACCGGTCTGAAGACCCAGCTGCGCGTCATCGAAAGGATGCTCATCGAAGACGCGCTCAAGCGCCACAAGCACAGCCTGGAAGCCGTGGTGCAGGAGCTCGAAATTCCCCGGCGCACGTTGTATCACCGGATGAAAGAGCTGGGCATGAACGATGCGGAAGAAGCAGCGATTTCGTAGGACCGGCTTCAGCCGGGAAGAGGCCGGTGTGAGCGGCATCAGATGTGTGGTGTAGCGCCTGACGCCTTCCCGGCTAGAGCCGGTCCCACGAAGTTCGCGGTCAGTAGGACCAGCTTCAGCCGGGAAGAGGCCAGTGTGTTCAGTATCAATCGTGTGGTGTAGCGCCTGACGCCTTCCCGGCTAGAGCCGGTCCCACGCAAGCGAGGCCTGCCCAGAGTCCCACACAGACCTGCCGCACCAAGCGCGCTGTTTCGCAATGGACGCCTCGCAGCCAATCTCGCGCAGCCAATGTCGCGTAACCCTGAACTACCAGAGGTCGTGGATGAGTGTGTACGAGTTATTCGATGAGCAACTGGAGGACGACCATCAGGTGCCGAACCTGCGCGTGGTGGCCCGAAGTCTCGGTCAGTTGGGGATCGACCTGCTGCTGTCAGGGGAAACCGGTACCGGCAAGGACACCGTCGCCAGCCGGATCCACACGCTGTCCGGGCGCAAGGGCCGGCTGGTCGCGATGAACTGCGCCGCCATTCCAGAATCCCTGGCCGAGAGCGAATTGTTTGGTGTGGTCAGTGGCGCCTACACCGGTGCGGACAAGGCGCGGGTCGGCTACATCGAAGCGGCCCAGGGCGGCACCTTGTACCTGGACGAGATCGACAGCATGCCCTTGAGCCTGCAAGCCAAACTCCTGCGGGTGCTGGAAACGCGGTCGGTCGAGCGGCTTGGTTCGACGACACCCATCGCCCTGGACGTCTGCGTCATCGCCTCGGCTCAGCGCTCCCTCGACGAAATGGTCGAGCAGGGACGTTTTCGCCGGGATCTGTATTTTCGCCTGAACGTCCTGACCGTTACCCTGGCGCCCCTGCGCGAACAGCGCGCCCGTATCCTGCCGCTGTTCGCCCGTTTCGCGGAGGCGGCGGCCCAGGAATCAGGTATCCCGGTGCCCGAGACCACCGGCGTGCTGCGTCATGTACTGCTCAACCATGACTGGCCGGGCAACATCCGCGAACTGAAATCAGCGGCCAAGCGTCACGTCATGGGCTTTCCGCTGCTGGGCGGCGAGTCCGGCGAGGAGGGCGAGTCATCGGGCCTCAAATCGCAGTTGCGGGTGATCGAAAAAGCACTGATTCAGGCGGCGCTCAAGCGCCACAACAACAGCGTCGAAGCGGTGAGTCAGGAGCTCGACATCCCCCGTCGCACGCTCTACCACCGCATGAAAGAACTGGACGTCTGACCTCCGTTCACCTCGCTGCTTCTGGCGACACCTGCTCGTCCACACGTCCATATCCGCAGCTTCCGTGAACATCCCGAATTTTATTGAGCCCTTCGCGGAACCGATCCCGAGGTTGGTGCCACCCATTGGCACCAAGCACTTTCGCTGGTGATGACTCAGGAGTGTTCGACATGAATCCAATCTCAATGGTCGGTGGCTTCGCCAACAGCGCGATCAACGCGGGCGGGCAAGTGGCTCAGCAGGCAGCCAGCGCTGTGACCAACGTCAAACAGGAAAGCAACATCACCGACGCCGCCGGCCCGTCCAAAGCGGAAGCCGCACAAAGCGCCGCCACCGAAAAAGCCGATGCAAGCCAGGCACGCCTGATTGCCATGCAAACCGACGCCGACATCCGCAAGCAGACCAACGACGTCCTCAGCGCTATCCGTTCCGGCAAGGAAGACAGCGCCAACAAGGCGATCAGTGCCGAGGCGCAGAACGCCAAAGGCATCAGCTACTGATCGGTCCGAGCGCCCCCTGAAAAAGGGGGCATCCACCTGAGGATGGAGGTTTCATGCTAAGTCTCAATGCCAATACCAATCCGCTGCAAAACCTGCACATCGGCACCGTGGCGTCCCAGCCGTCGTCAGGCGGCGACAAGACCTCGCAGTCGCTCAAGGACGTGATCGATCAGCTCGCTCAGGCGCTGACCAAAGGCGGACACCTGGACAAGGAATCGCCACTGGGCCAGATGGTCGGCAAGCAGATGGAGAAGAACAACCCGTTGGCGTCGTTGATCGGCGGTAATCCGGACATGATCAAGGCTGCCCTGGGTGACCTGATCAAAGACAAGCTGGGCGAAAACTTTGGTGCTGCCGCCGATGCAGGCCAGGCAGGTGCCGGCGCGCCGGACCTGATGTCGCAGACCCTCAACGGTCTGGCCAAGGCATCACTGGATGACCTGCTGACCAAGCAGGGCGAGGGTACGACCTTCTCCAAGGGCGACATGCCGCTGCTGGAAAAAATCGCCGAATTCATGGACCAGCGCACGGCCCAGGATCCGCAGAAATTTCCGGCGCCGGATTCGGGCTCCTGGAAGAACGAACTCACGGCTGAGGGCGATAATTTCCTCGACGGCAAAGAGACGGCTGCCTTTCGTTCTGCACTCGACTCTTTGGGTGGTCAACTCGATCAGCAACAGAATGGCCTCAGTGATGCCGGCGGCGGATCGCCATTGGGTAACCCAGTCAGCAGCCTGTCTCCCACCGATCCATCGGGCGGCGCTGCGCAGACCCCGAACAGCGTGAATCAAGACCTCGGCCAACTGTTGGGTGATCTGCTGCAGAAGGGCGTCAACGCCAGCGTCGGCGGCGGCCTCGGCACGCCGATGAACGATGCGTCTCAGTCCGGCGGTGCCACCAATAGCGTGACCCAGGACCTGGGGCAACTGCTCAGCGGCCTGATCAAGAAAGGCCTCGAAGCCGAACAGAACGGTGCCGGCGTCAACGGCGCAGGCGGGCAAACCAATCCGTTCGCCCAGCAGGATCAGCAAAACATGCTGGCCCAGGCCGCCACTGCGCTTGTCTCGGCCCTGGTGGGTGGCGGCAACAACAGCAACAGCCTTTCCTGAAGCAAACCGTACGCATCGACACCGTCTGCCGGAGAACCCCCATGACCCTTTCCAATGTCAACCAACTCAAATCGCCGTCCACCGATCTTGAGCCGCGCCTGGATCAGGGACTGGTCAGCGGGCCTTCGCAGGCGGACGTCGATCTGTTCAACGCCGCCATGCGCCCCGAGCTGTCGATGCAGCAGAGCCATTTGTCCGAACAGATTGCCAGCGCGCTGTCGGACCGTCTTGGCGCCACCGACAAGCTGTCGCAGCAAGCCGCGCGCAAGATGAAACGGGCGTCCACCACCGACGACCCGCTGGAAATTTCCCAGATGAGCCGGTCGCTGTCGCAGTATTCGCTGCAGATGGCGTTGACCACCAAAGTCGTCAGCAAGAGCGCCCAGGCCCTCGATAAACTGACCAACCTGCAGTAGAGGCATACCGTGAAATACCTGACTGCGGGACTGATCTGCCTGATGCTGCTGCTCAGCGGGTGCAGCGACGACACGGACCTGTTCACCGGGCTGTCCGAGCAGGATTCCAACGACGTGATCGCCAGCCTCGCCGACCAGCACATCGACGCTCGCAAGCGCAGCGAGAAGACCGGCGTGGTCATCAGCGTGCCGACGGCCGAGATCAATCGCGCGGTGCGGATCCTGGACGCCGCCGGCCTGCCACGGCGATCGCGCACCAGTCTGGGCGAAATTTTCAAGAAGGAAGGGGTGATTTCCACGCCACTGGAAGAGCGCGCGCGGTACATCTACGCCTTGTCCCAGGAGCTGGAAGCGACCCTGTCGCAGATCGATGGCGTCATCGTCGCCCGCGTCCATGTCGTGCTGCCTGAGCGCATCGCGCCGGGCGAGCCGGTGCAGCCTGCGTCGGCAGCAGTGTTCATCAAACACACCTCGGCCCTCGACCCCGACAGCGTGCGCGGTCGCATCCAGCAGATGGTCGCCAGCAGCATCCCCGGCATGTCCGGCGAGCCGCTGGATTCGAAGAAATTCGCCATCGTGTTCGTGCCGGCGGCGGAATTCCAGGACACCGAACGGCTGGTGAACTTCGGGCCCTTTCTGATCGACAGCGCCAACCTCGACTTCTGGAATCGCATGCTGTGGCTCGCGCCGTTTGCCGCGCTGCTGCTGATTGCCTTGATTGTGTTGATCCTGCGCGGCGACTGGCGCAATGCGCTGTTGCAACGCATCGGCCTGCGCCGCAGTGCCCGGACGAGCATGCCGGTGCGGGCGTAATGCTCAGCGTCGAGGAGCACTGGATTCGCTGGTGGTGTGCGCCGTGGGAATGGGCGCATGCCGACTGGATCGACGTGTTCGCCGACCATTGCGGCATCACCCGCGAAGACAGTACGGCACTGCTCGGCACTCGCCACGACGTGTTTCTGCACTGCGTTGGTGTGGTCCCGAGCCAACCGCCGCCGCCCGTTGATTCGCTGATGCAGTGGCTGCGACTGGATGAAGCGCAGCAGCACAGGGCGCTGTCCCTGGCGGGCCGAATCTGCTTTGGCCAGAGCGGGCAGGCAAGCGCTGAGGACGCCGGGCAGGTGCATGAGCCCTGGTGCCGCGCGGTGGCCAAGGCGTTGCGGCCCGGTTTATGGCTCGACGCCTCGGTGACGGATGCGCGGGTGTTGCTGGCGGCGTGGGCGGGTGAGCCTTGCTGGTCGCGGCTGCGCCTGTCCTGGGCGCCGGATGCCCTGCCGCCGGCCTGCGCCGAGCTGCCCGAAAACAAGCTGCACACCCTGTGGCACTCGGTGTTATGGCGGGTGACGACGCCTTGATGAGTGCGGTTACCTCATTGTCCTTCAGGAGCTGAACATGCTCGCCAAGCGCCGTCTTGTGTTGTCTTCCTCCGCCGTGCTGGTCACCGACATTCTGCGTCGCGAAGACCTGGCCGGTACCGTGCTCGCCGCTGAAGTGCTGGACAACGCCCGCGCTGAAGCCGAGCAGATTCTCGCTGATGCACACGCCCAGGCGCAGCAGGAAAAGGATCAGGCACTGGCGCAGTTCTGGGACAGCGCCAACGATTTTCTTCAGCAACTGGAGCAGCAGCGATCGGCCTTGGCGCAGGAATCCATGGAGGCTGTAGAGGCCTTGCTTAATGAGGCCCTCGCCGAGTTGCTCGACCAGACCACACTCGCTGAACGCAGCCGAGCGCTGATGCGGAATCTTGCCGCCGGCCAGACCGTTGAAACCAGGGCCGTGCTCAGCGCCCATCCCGACATGCTCGACAGCCTCGCCGAGTGGTTGTCGGCCAGTCGCTTTGCCGATCACTGGCAGCTAAAAGGTGACCCGGCGCTGGCGCCTCAGACTCTGCGCCTGAGCGATGCCAATGGCGCGTTCGACATCGACTGGGACAGCCTGCGCCGTGGGCTCGCGGGGCCAACGGCACATTCGTGATTTTTTCTTGACCCGGTTGTGACGGTTCATGGAACCGGAGCGGCCGCAGGTTCCACTCAGGGGTTGAATCCCTCAGTTGGAGCCACCGGCATGATCAGTTTCAAATCCCTGCAAAACCACCTCGATCACTCCTATTCCCGCGCCCAGGACGACATGCAGGACGCCGCCGAAACCGCCTCTGAAAGCGGCACCATGGAAGATTTCCAGGCGTTCAGCGATGCCTCGCAGCAGACCAACGTCGCCAACATGATTCTCAACGAAGGGCTGCGCGCCAAACACGGCATCACTAAAGCGATCATCGATGGAATTCAGTGAATTCAGCGCGATCCTCGCCCAGTGGTGCGAGCGCCGTCCGCCCGCGCCGCTGGACTGCTGGATCGACGATGCCAACGCACGACTGGCGGTGTCGGGCAACGGCATTCGCCTGAGCCTCGATGTGCTCGATCCCTACGACGGCAGCGACCCGCAACGCCTCGACGCGGTACTCGCCCAAGGCGGTGCCGGCGTGGCCTGTGCCTGTGAGGGCGGGCTGGCCATCGACCCCGACACCCGCTGCGTGGTGTTGGTCAGCTGGATCCCCGACCCCTGCAACCCCACGCAACTGCTTGAACGTCTGGAGCGCCTGGCCAATCAGCGCGCCGCGATGCTCAGCCTCATGCAAACCTCGATTCGCAGCGCGACCGCCTCGTCGTCGCGCTCGACCCTCAGAACCTGGCAACCGGGAGTGTGAAATGCGCAAGGCCTTAATGTGGTTGCCTTTGCTGATGATCGGCATCGGCGCGCCGGCGCTGGCAGCGGTGCCTGACGCCTGGAAACACACCGCCTACGCCTACGATGCGCGGCAGACCGAACTGGCGACTGCGCTGGCAGACTTCGCCAAGGAGTTCGGCATCGGCCTGGACATGCCGGCGATACCGGGCACGCTGGACGGGCGCATTCGTGCGCAGAACCCCCAGGAGTTCCTCGACCGGCTGGGTCAGGAGCATCACTTCCAATGGTTCGTCTACAACGAAACCCTGTACATCAGCCCGACCAGCGAGCAGACCTCGGCGCGCATCGAAGTGTCGCCGGAAGCGGTCGATGACCTGCAACAGGCGTTGTCTGATGTCGGCCTGCTGGACAAGCGCTTCGGCTGGGGCGCATTGCCCGACGAAGGCGTGGTGCTGGTGCGCGGTCCGGCCAAGTACGTCGACTTCGTGCGCAATTACAGCAAGAAGGTCGAGGCGCCGGAAAAAGCCGAGAAGCAGGACATCGTGGTCCTGCCGCTGAAGTACGCCAACGCCGCCGACCGCACCATTCGTTATCGTGATCAGCAACTCACTGTGGCCGGCGTCGCCAGCATTCTTCAGGAATTGCTGGAAAGCCGCTCCCGAGGCGAGTCCATCAACGGCGTCAACCTGCTGCAAGGGCAGGGCGGCGCGGGGGGATCTGCAGGTGGTGGCGCCACGTCCTCAGGCCTGAACTACGGCGGCATGCAAAGCCAGGGGTTTGACACCGGGGCCATCGAGCAGGGGCTGGATCGGGTGCTGGGCTCCAAGGGCAAACGCGGCGGGTCGTCCAGTGAGGCGGCGGGCCGCTCGAAGATCCGCGTCAGCGCCGACGTGCGCAATAACTCGGTGCTGATCTACGACCTGCCCAAGCGCCGGGCGATGTACGAGAAGCTGGTCAAGGAGCTGGATACGCCGCGTAACCTGATCGAGATCGACGCGGTGATTCTCGACATCGACCGCAACGAGCTGGCGCAGCTGTCCAGCCGCTGGAATTTCAAGGGCGGCAGCGTGAGCGGTGGCGCCAATCTGTTCGAGCAGGGCACCAGTACCACGCTGTTCATCCAGGACGCCGGCAAGTTCTCGGCGGACCTGCATGCCCTCGAAGGCAATGGCGCGGCGTCCGTGATCGGCAATCCGTCGATCCTGACCCTGGAGAATCAGCCGGCGGTGATCGACTTCAGCCGCACCGAATACCTCACCGCCACTTCCGAGCGCGTCGCGGACATTGTGCCCATTACGGCGGGCACCAGCTTGCAGGTGATTCCGCGCTCCCTGGACCAGAACGGCAAATCCCAGGTGCAACTGATCGTCGACATCGAAGACGGCCAGATCGACACCTCGCAAATCAACGAAGACCAGCCGGCGGTGCGCAAGGGCAACGTCAGCACCCAGGCGGTGATCGCTGAGCACGGCTCGCTGGTCATCGGCGGATTCCACGGGTTGGAAACCACCGACAAGGTCAACAAAATCCCGCTGCTGGGCGATATTCCGGTGATCGGCAAATTGCTGTTCCAGTCCCGCAGCCGCGAGCTGAACCAGCGTGAGCGCCTGTTCATCCTGACGCCGAGGCTGATTGGCGATCAGATTAACCCGGCGCGCTACGTGCAGAACGGCAACCCCCATGACGTCGATGACCAGATGAAGCGCATCAAGGAACGCCGCGACGGTGGCGAACAACCCACCCGCAGCGACGTGCAGAACGCCTTCACCCAGTTGCTCGACGGCGTGACCCCGGTGGGCTTCAACAGCGGCGAGACCTTGCCGTTCGAAGCCGACAGCCTGTGTGATCCGGGCATCGGCCTGACCATGGATCGCCAGCGTTCGCAGTGGTTTACCCGCAAGGACTGGGGCATCGCGGTGGTCGTGGCGCGCAACACCACCAGCAAACCGGTGCGCATCGACGAAAGCCGCTGTGGCGGTCGCTGGGTGATGGGTGTCAGCGCCTGGCCCCATGCGTGGCTGCAGCCGGGAGCCGAGAGTGAAATCTACATTGCCCTGCGCCAGCCGCAGGTGTCGAGCAAGGCCAAACAGAACCGGCCTTCGCTGCTCAAGGGGGGTACACGATGAACCTGCGCGGTTTGCTTTTGCTGTTTCTGGTCACCGCCACGTTGGCGGGATGCGCCACCCATGGCTGCTCGGGTTATTCGTGCAAGCGGCCGGATTCCAATGACCGGGAGCTGGTGATCTGGTGGCCGCCGGACATGCGTCAGGGGATTGATGAGCGTGACCATGAGCAGGATTTTACTGTGGTGCCATTGAAGGACTGAGCATGATTCGGGTATCGGAAAAATCAGCGTTTTACGCCCACGTTGCCGCTGAGCGTGCGGCGATCTGGCCAGTGGCAACGGGCGTGGCGTTTGTCAGTCGACGTGAGCACCGGGATTGGGGCATCGCGCTGCATATCGAGGGCCGGGCCTTGCGCCCGGAGCAGTTGCGCGATGCACTGGAGCGGCGGTTTTCGCAGGCGGAGTTGTTCAACGATTTCTTTCTGTTTTTGGATGTGCAGCGGGATTTTGTGGTGTGGCATGCGGTGCCCGATGCGCAGGGGGCGGCGGTGAGTCTGGACAGTATTCGTCGGCAGGAGCTGGAGCTGGCGGGGTTGGGGCATCTCAGCGATGCTTTGCAGTAGCGCGCTCGTGGGGCTCGCGTTCAAGATCTGGATCAAGAGCGTCTGCCTAACGGCAGACATTTCGCCTTCGGCGAGTTACTTTTAAAAAGCACTAAAAGTAACCAAAAGTGCCTGCTCTCGGTTTGGCCCGACTTCGTCGGGTTCCCTCACTCCGACGACGCTCCGTGGGCCCGCGCCGAACGGACATCCATGTCCTGACGGCGCTCTCGCGGCATCCATGCCG
>NZ_JAUFNS010000024.1:0-74667 GCF_041060445.1 Pseudomonas sp. W2-17
GTTTCAGACGTTCAGCGGATCGAGCTGTCGCCACGGTAAGGGGAGGGGCCTCACGGCCCCATTCTCTGAAGCTGCGAGAAATGAGTCGAGTAATTGGTAATTGGTAATTGGTAATTGGTAATTATGAATTGCGAGCTGATGGAGGAGGACATGAAAATTGACTTACCGGACATCCCAGGGCAACAACGGTTGGTCTTCGAGATGGCTACCCAAGAGGCCATGAAGCAGCTTGAAGCTAATCTAAAAGCTCCGCACCTGCCCAGCCAGGACGAGATAGATGAGTCGTTGTATTCGCGGGCACACCTGCTGCGCAAGCACGAGGGGTGGGAACCCCCGCATCCTAAGGTCGTGCGGGCATATTTTCGCCATTTTCAGTCGCACTTCGAGGCCTACGACACGGACAAGAAATTGGCCAGCTTACTCAGGATTGCGTCTGATCGGAGGATTCGAAAATTCAAGGAGGGTAGCCAAGACATACCGTATGAGATCTGGCGGAATTTCCTGATTTTGACTGGCCGGGTGCCACAGGAAATCGTGAAGGTCATTGCCTTCATGGGATGAGAAAGATCGAGAAATGTGCCGGGGAATGGCTGCAACCACCCCCAGCGTGAACACAATTAACCTGGTGGAAAAATCATGCCCGACGCGAAATGTATCACAGCACGCCCTTTACTGCTGCGCGAACTCACCATCCCCAAATACCGTTACTGGCTCAAGCAATATGCCGGTGGGATTGCCCCTGCCTGCGTCGCCGAAGCGTAGATGTCGATGTTGGACAAAAGCCGAGCATTTGCTAATATTAATTAATAGTTAGTAATTCACAATTATGAATTCGTATTCCGAGGTTTGTATGGGTGATATCGTGATCGTTGGTGGAAACAAGGGCGGCGTTGGCAAGACCACAACCGCAGTCAATTTGTCAGTCGGATTGGCAATGGAAGGTAAAGACGTGTGTCTGGTCGATGCAGATCCACAACGAAGCGCGTCCAAGTGGTACGCCGAACGCGAGGCGTCAAACATCACGCCTAAAATTACCCTGCTGGAAAAGCGAGATAACATCACGGTCACTTTGAGGACTCTGAGTGAAAAATTCGATTACGTCATTGTGGACGTAGCTGGAAGAAACTCGCGTGAGCTCATTACGGGCGCAGTTGTCGCGGACGTCATCATTGCTCCTAACCAGTGCAGCCAACTGGACCTGGACACGCTTGGTGAACTGCAGGAGCAGGTGCTGCGGTGCCGGGATCTGAACCCAAGCCTCAAGACGTTCGCCTACCAATCCATGGCGTCGCCTAACCCGTCAGTCCGAAAAACAGAGCGGAAGGAGTTTCTGGAATTTCTGTCTGAGTTTCCTGAAATCCAACCCCTAAACTCAGTTGGGTTTTACCGAAAAGCCTATAAGGATTCGATTCCATTTGGGACGTCGGTGTTGGAAGGGAAAAACCGTGAAGCCGCTAACGAAATCAAAGAGCTTCTGAACGAGGTGTTCCATGGCCGTTAAGAAATCGAGCGAAACGGCTACTAAAAAAGCGAATGTTAGCCAGGAAGAATCGGAGCGTTTAGCGAGTGAGCTGGCCGATAAGCCTTACGGCTCTCAGCCTCAAGTGCGGGCTCCCGACAAAAGGAAAGCCGTTCCCATTTCGGTGAGTTTGCCTCCCAGCATGATTGAACAGATCGAGGACGTTGTGCGTGCAAACAAGCGTGGAGGAATGCCTAACAGAACGGTCAGTGCCCTTATCAGAAGCGCTTTAGAGGCCCAAGGATTTAAAGCGCAGTGAGTGGCATGCGGCCGTTTGTTAATTAATAATTGTTAATTAATAATTTTGGATTGGTAGACCTGTGATGTAGGTCCTGGGCTGTATGGGATTACGAGGGCAGGTTATCGGACGATATTGGTGAGCCAGGGGAGGGGAGATATTTGGATAATCCAAACGATCCATATCGCGAGTTCAACGCTGAGGCAGAAGCGTATCAAGAGGAAGTGAAAAGGATTGAGCAGGAGCGTCGAGTCGCATCGTTCTTGCAGATGTTGGGGGCCATGGCCGGTGAAGAGGTGTCTGCTGCGGATGACGATTGGATCGCGTCAATCGAGCCGATCGGGTCCTCACTCAGCGTTGAGCGACCAACCATTGGAGCTCATCAAAGATGGGCTGCGTTTGAAGACCGGCACCCCAAGCTTAAAGCGATCCCGCCCTCTGAACGAGCTGAGCTAGCAAAACAGGCTCACCCAGGTGAAAGTTGGAGCGAGCTTTTGTACCGGCTTGGTTATTCAAACCAAGGAAAATCCAAGTCCTAAATTGTTCAAGCGGAGCGCGCCATGGCCACCGAAGATAAACAGGATCATGAGACTGGGTTCATTGCGGCCTGGCGTACATCGCTCAACGACCGCGAGGCCCTGTTGCGCGATCCCGAAGTGTATACCACGGCGTTGACCGAGCAGGCGCAGCAGGCGTGCGACCAGGGCGTGATTACCGACGAGGATCTGCGTGAGCTGCTGGAGTGGAATGCCGGTAATGTGCCACAAGGATCAAGCGGCAGACCTTGAGCAATATTGCGGCGTTTAGCTGCTGGGTAGTGCAGACGTCTTCATTTTCCTACATTTCTCTGGATTTCAAAATTCAGTCACAAAAGCTGGCCTCTACCGGGAGACTTTGCTCCAGGTGCAAAGCCCGTTGGCCGGAGGTTTGAAATGGTGATTTGTGAAGTGATGGACGGGAGCGAGATGTTGGGCTCTTTTCGAGCAACCCCGAGAGGCGATTGGGATATCCATATCGCGGCAGGGTTGCGGGAGGTGCTTGCAGCCAACCCGGCTTTACGACTCTATCGGGTTCACCCTACGGATGGATATCTGATCGTTTTTCCAGACCTCCAAGAAGAGGTTCGCTTGGGCTTGTGGTCACGGGATGAAGCGAGAGCCTAGGCGCGGTGATTGGTTAAGACCAACTCGGAATTTTCCGTGAACACCAGGTGGGGCCTGCTGATACCCTTGTCAGGAGGCCCCGGCCTGACTCTCTCCAGATCGAGCACGATTCCCGTGCAATCCTGACAGAGAGGCCGCATGACCACCCGCCGCGCTATTTCGCTTCGCCCTGGACAATTTAAGCACCTTATCCGCGTTGCATCCGTAACTGGCCGCATGCCAGAGCGTGATTTGATGCTGTTGTGGCTCACCCACACTACCGGGATTCGTGTCACCGAGCTGGCTTTGCTGGAGGTGGCCGACGTGCTCTATCCTAGCGGTGCCGTCAAACCCGAGGTGTACTTGCGGGCTGACATCACCAAGGGCTGCCGACCGCGCAATGTGTACCTGACCCATGCCCGCTGCCTCGCCGCGCTCGACGCGTGGCTTGCCGTGCGCCTACAACGCCGCTGGGGCTTCTCCGGCGCCGATGAGTATCGTGGGCTTCGCCCAGGATCAAAGCTGGTCATGACGCACAAAGGGCAAGCCTTTGAACTGGCGTTCAAGCACCGCCAGTTGGACGGCGGGCCAATGGCCTACCGGGCCTGCGATGCGCTGCAACAGACGATCAGCAGGCTCTACAGGCAGGCCGGTATCAAACAGGGGTCATCGCACAGAGGCAGGCGCTCACTGGCGGCAAAGGTGCTGGCCGCAACCGGCGACGTTGAGACAGTGCAGACCATTCTTGGCCATTCTTGTCTTGATCACAGCAAGCCTTATTTAACCGTCGACCAAGCGACAATTCGGCACGCATTCGAGGTTGCGCTGGCATAGCGATATCAGTAGTGTTTGTTGGATTCAACAATGACCATCACATGGAAGCGAATGTGTCTCCAGACGCCGTCCCTGAAGTCAATCTGAGTGAATTTGCAACGCTGATTGGCTTAGAACAAATCGCCTCTGGCCGCTACAGCGTGTTGCTGGCTGCTAACCTTTTGGGAGGTGCCCTTTCAGGCGTTCAAAAACCCGCCAAAATAGTCCATGAAATTGAGCTATTGGAAAAAATGAACTGGGTCAGTTCAAGCAACCGATCAAGAACCGTCACCCACCGCTTAAGGGCCTCTGGCATAAGCACTACCTGCAGGACGGGTTAGCTTCTTTCGCAAAAAGATGTGGAAAAAACGCGCTACCGCCTAAGCCCAGCCCAAGTTCGGCCGAGGCCGTAGGAGAGGGAGCTTTCCCCTACGAATCGGATAGGATGATACTGGCTATGTCAAAAGGGATGACAACACTGACCTTCCATGGTGGACCCAGCGATGGTGAGGTGCTGACCAACGTACCGTCTATGCGTGTTTTTCCATTGGTGCACCTTCCAACTGGCTCTGGATTTACGGAGGAGGCAGATGGTCAGATAGGTGTTTTTGCTAAAGCCGGTGAATTGCCGTCGAACTGGTTCATTTTCAAAACTGCGCGCTATGCCAAGCGGGAAACCGATTCTGACCGTACCGGTGTGCACTATGACTTCGTCGAAGAGGCATTAATCTCGCGATGCCGAGCTATCACTTTGAAAGGCGGATGGTGCAAGAATGAGGCTGTTCCTGGTCAAAAGGTCTGTAAAACTCATGCTCGCGCTGCCAACCTAGAACTGAAACCAGATACGTAATGATTGAGGTGCGCCTAAGCCAATCCGATGGAGTTTCTAGGAAGAGAACCTCATGACTGCGTTACGCAAAGCCGGAGATTTCCCAAACAAAGCGGTTGTCGAGTACGCGACTGTTCAAGTGGAGATCCCGCACAGGCTGATTCCGGTAAATTTGCGCAATGAGTTCTATGAAGACGACGACCTTGTGAAAGATCTTTTCGTCTCTCCAACCGGACGCCTCAGCTACAAAACGCTGTACCTAGACAGTGAAGCATTAGCGCAGCAGTTCGCGGCCAGCCTGGTTGAGTTATTCAAGAACAGGCCCTACCGCAACCACTACAAAATGGCAGTCACTGTTGAACGGACCACGATGACCGTGACGGCTACCAAGGGGAAAATCAAACACTCAGCACTGGTGGCTAGCTATCTTGCTGGGTGATAGTTAATGAACGACAAGCCTGCCCAGCACTGGCTTTGGCAGTACCAGGCCATGAGTCTCGCGGCCGCAAATCGATCTGGACATACCATGGAAAAAAACTGGGAGCAGGCGCTGATCGCTGTTATTGAGCGTGAACTCGCTCAGCTGGAGTGGCTCATCAAATGTGAACGTGCCGGTGAGGAAGATGTTGAGCGCGGGGATGTTCATGCTCAGATCGACCGTTTGGGCGGCCTGACCGACCTAGCCGATCCGGAAGGATTGCCCGTGAGCGAAACGACAGCTGCCAGGCTGCGTCAGCTGAATGAGGTTGTCATGGGCACGGTTCGTTCTAGGCTTTCGAACATCTAGGAAAACGCCATGGATATCAAGCGATGACACAAGATTTTATGAGACGTGAAATCGACAAGCTTGCTTCGAAATTGTCGCAACTCAATCAGCATAAGTCTCAAGCGAACAAAATCTACGCATCGCAGCACGATGTCATTCAGAAGTTTCACGACCAGCTCCCAGAGTGGGCGCTTGAGTCTCAATATGGGATGGAGCATCCTTTTCACTTTAGGTCGCCATCGAGCGGCGAAGATCTTACACATAATGCGCCGGCATTATCGTTGGAGGATCGCTTAGAGCTGAACGTGCTT
This sequence comes from Pseudomonas sp. W2-17, assembly GCF_041060445.1. Lineage (NCBI taxonomy): Bacteria > Pseudomonadati > Pseudomonadota > Gammaproteobacteria > Pseudomonadales > Pseudomonadaceae > Pseudomonas > Pseudomonas sp. W2-17. The sequence continues at coordinate 5,619 of NZ_JAUFNS010000024.1, forward strand.
CAAAAATTGAAAACGTACCAGTGGCTGCTTGTAGAAGCATACGAAGCTTTTGAGGACTTCATAGAAAGAGCCTACGCTTACTGCGGACTCGCTGGCATCAGCATATGGTCGCGTCCATCAGAATGGCCCCACGAGGGGTCTTGTGACATTAAGCACTACTACTTACTCCCGACAAGGAAAGGCCGGAAGCCGTACGCGCAGCTCGAAGCGTTCCGACAAGCAAAACATTTCGAACGCTACGAGTCCGAGAACCCAACTGGAGCGAACTACAGGGTGATATTGGTTCTGATCGAGAAGCTGAGGCACTACATTGTTCACAATGGAGGCTACTACGACGATGCCAGAACCCTTGCAGGAAGGGTGCAACGAGAGTTGCCGGGCATGGACATGAAACGCGTGATGGGATTCGTGAATTCATATTTCATACCTCATGGTCATGGCCAGATCGTTGACTTATTAGAGTACCCAGCTGACCCGAAAGAGAACAAACCCAAAGGCACCTATCACGATCCTATGCTCGCTTTTTTCAGAAATCTGATGGAATACGGTCTCCTGGTCTTTGAAACAGTTCAAATGGAAATCGGGGCTCCAAAGCAGTTGTAGCCAATCTTCAATGAAAAATAGCTGTATCCTCATGCACCGCTAGTCGGTACTAAGCCATTGAAAGGATGCCTATAGCGATGAGCCGGGAATGCATATCTAACGGATTGACAGCGTGAGCACTATGACTACCGATCTGACAGAAGACGAGATGCGTCAGGCTTTGTTTGGCTCAACGCTTTGTGCTGAGCCTATGCGCGTTGTGCCAAAGCAGGAAGAGCTGCCGACCGTTGTAATCAGGCCTCCAGCGTCTGTTGCAAAGCGCAGGGCTCCTGGAGGGTTCACCCCAAGGTTGCGGGTGACGTTGAGAGTTGGGAATGAGTTCGAAGGTGAGACTGAACTGATTGTCCACGAGGCCGATACGATGAGTACCCTTCAAGCCGAGCAGGATGCTATGAAGGCCGCTCGCAAGAAATTCAGATACGTGGAATTGGTTTCAGTAAAGCCAATGAGCTAGTCCTTCGCTGCGGCCGCCAGCTCGACGGCCACTGAATCAGTACTTGACGCGGAACGTAGGTTAATCTTCCGGTCGCATCTGCCGGCGATCTTTGATCCGCGTCGTGCTGATTAGGCTGGCCAAGCCAGACCTGCACCTTGGCGATATCAGCCTCGTGTTCTAGGGGATGGGTGGCTGCCGTTGCACTAAGCCCGTGTACGCCTAGTCCGGCAACCTTTATCCATGCAGCCTTGGCGTAGTACCCTACCACCGCATACATGCCATCGGCGCTGATCCCGTTGCGCGGCGGCGCAGCGGGTGGAAGAGGGAGCTTTGCTGTCGTGTTGATCATGGCCGGAGGGTTCCAGGTAGAAACAGATGCGATCAGCGGCCATCGGATGCAACGGCAGAAAGAACAGCTTGCCGCCCTTGCCATGAATGCGCAGGTGCTTGATGCCTCGGCGCTCCCGCAGGTTGGCGACCATGAGCTAAGCGTAGGCCGTGTACAGCAACACCGCTAGAATCGCCTGATCGCGCTCGCCCTTTGGCGTATCCGGAGCCGGGGCATCGAGCATGGCTTTGGCCTGGCGTAGATTCCGAACAGTGCGAAACTCCTCGGCGCCGGTAAGCCTAAATAATCTATAGTGGACGATGCCTAAAACTTTATTGTGCCCATACTTCAGAAATCCCCGCAGTGATAGCAGCTACAATAAATCTCGCGGATATCAGACAACCTATTCTATGAAATGAATCACCTTTGTTCTTGTCGCCGTCATCTACTACAGACTTCGCGGCAAAAAAAGCGGTACGTTTTCGAGCGTGTCTAGCCGCCTCGTAAACTGAATACACCTCCATGTCGAAGCCAGTAAGCTTTCTCTGTCCCACTGCCAGAGTGGCGGTTTTTCCAGCTTCTGCAATAACAGCGCTACCACTGCTCGTGGTTGCGTCAGTAATAATATTACAACTAATTCGCTCCAATCCGTTTGGAACCTCAGATTTCGCTGGATCGAGATTCGATAGGAGCGTTTTCACTAAATTGGCTGAGGCAACTTCGCGCAATTTGTTGTGCACATCGACGTCCAATTGCACATCATAGTGTTCCGACTTGAATCCCTTTTGGCTCCATTTTCCGGCGTCGTGTTGATGGCAGCTCTGTGTCACTAACAAGTCATAGATTTTTGACTCATCTGGGGCACCCCCGCAAATGCCACTCATGCAAACCAAACGTGGTTCAAAACGCTCTAATGCAAGCGACGTAGATACAGCTGCAGACACTAAGCCCATACGGCTAGTCTGAACAATGACTGCTCTATATTCCCCAATTGAGACCTCCCGACAACTCAGGCCAGCAATAGTCTTAATTTCCCCCCAAGAGTCAGTAATTCCTTCAAAAGCCGAAACTTCCTTGTCTAAAGCACACATAATTACGACATCAAACCTTTTTGAAGGTTGTGATGCAAGAAGCTTGAGTCTTAAAGCGTCACGCCAATGACCATGGTCATTGAATGAAATAACGTTGATGTCAACCAAATTCAAACTGTGTACAAAATCACCGTCATCTAGTGAGTGCTTAGTCAATACCAAAGCTGGGGTCTTGAACGATTTACTACGATAGTTACGTGTAGTTTCGACAAGAGATTGATGGTGGTCCTCTATAGTGTTATCTCTAGAAGACCGCGGTACGAGTAAGTCTAGAATGATCAAGTCATACTTGGTGTCAGCGATCGCCAGCGAATAATCTAGCCAGTTCTTTGTTCGCGATATGACTGCATCTGATATCACTTCGACAATTTGTGAGCAAACTGTTTCAAACTTATTATCTTCGTCTTCAAGTATTAATATATTCATAGTTTCTCCAGTATCTCAATAATCTCTACCTTCCATTGGTTGTCATTCTCTAAGTATCTAACGCAACCAGCTACATCAATCCCAAATTTATCATAAATTTCTTGTTTAGCTAGGTTCACCGGAATTGGAAGGCTTTCAATCTCGATATCAGGATACTGGGTGAGGATGATGCATTGTGTTTCTTGCGATGAGTTCGATATTTCAAAAAGCACATCTAGTCCACCTGAGGAAAGTGGAAATGGCGAGCCCGCGCCTGCTTGGGGTTCATGGCTATGAATAGACATATCAATTATAGCTAAATCAAATTTCTGCTCAGCCAAAAGCGCAGTTGCCGAGGCTAACGCTTGGCATTCATACGTTTCTATGCGATCGGCGTAGATCTGCCTTAAATGGAAGCGGATACCTTCCATCTTAAATTGATCATCCTCCACAATCAGGCATTTTAGATTATCAGTGTTCCAAGTCATAAATGAGCCTCGTCTGCACTTCATTGCCTACCACCGAATATTGGTCGAGCGCGAAGTCCGGTCTGGTACTGGCCAAAAGAAGTAGTTTCGAGATACCACTCTCCTTATCATATGAATTCGCATCTTGGAACCCCGCAGCTTTTCGTTTTTCGATAATCGCTGAGACTTCTCTTGGATCGTCAGTGTCTTTAATATATGAGCTGATCTCAATAACTAGCCTTTTGGTATCGCCAGGCACTATCTCGAATTTTCGTTTTAGCGGACGACTACGGTCAGCGTATTTGGCGGCATTGGTCACGACAATCGCCAATGAATCATAAATCAGATGGTAGAAATTCCCCACCAGCTCTATATCTTCTTGACTAGCATCATGATCTTGGGGGTCGAAGTCTGGAATAGTGTCTTTGATTTCGGCTACGGTTGCGTCAAAGAGGAGAGATACCGATGCTTTTGGGGCAACTATGGACGGACGCTTGAACCATCCGAGCATTGTGGCAAGCTTGCGATCAATAGCCAATTCCAATTCTCGTCGAAACATTTCAGCAAGCCGGCCGTTTACTATAGCTGCTGCTGGGATGAGATCTTCATCTAGAAATTTTTGATTTTTCAAAGGCACTTGCTGCGCTTTCAGATAACGTATAACTGGAATGAGATCTAGTTCCGCTAGACGCCAGCAGTAATCAATGATCGTTGGCAAGACATCAGCGGTTGACTTTGTTTCAACGTAGCTATTACTGATTTTGGCCACAGCTGAAGCCAATACCTCTTGCTTAGATGGCGTATTTATTTCCGGAGTAAGCAGCCCTAACGGTTTTGATTTCGAGTAAACGTGCAAGCGCTCTGCAATAATTTTCTCGACAGATTCGTTATAGATATCTTTCCAAGAGCTCCATTTAGCAAAAAAGTTAGGGTTTGCAAATAAAACCTTATATTTATCAGTCTTCTCCATCAAATTTACGACGCTGGAGTAAACATGCCCATGGAATGTACCATGTCTGATGCGTCTGCCTATATAAGATGCTATCCCGAACACTGCGTTGGTGCAGAAAGCGTTATAGCTCTGAGTCATAACCAATGCTATGATCGTCTCGTCACAGCTTACTGATATTCCCTTCTTGCCGGATCCCGTTGATGTTAACGCACTTCCTAGATCGATCATCATTTCGTCCTCGACCCATGATGAGAATCGAGAAGGATCAACGTAGATTCGATGGTCATCTATTTCATTTCTGACTCTGTTGATCTGATGATCAATCCGTACAGCTTTGGCTCGTTGCAGGTAGTATTCATCGTTTGCAAAGCCTGCCATCCACTCGTGTAAAGAAGCGCGAATCTCCGGTATATCTGCACGGTGTGGTGCAAGCTTGGTTAGTTTTGCTAAAAAATCCTCGGTCGCGATGTCATAGATGTATTCTGAAACATACGGATGGGAGACCTCATAGTATTTTACAAGCTCAACCAAGGAGCCACTTTGGTTTTTTATGGTTATTTCTTCAAGAAGTTTTCTCAGCAGAAAACTATCCAGCTCGTTTTTGCTACGCTTGGCCAGTAGTAGCAGTAGAATCAGTTTTACCAACTCATCTCTAGCTAGTTTCGCTGCTGTTCGGATTGCTTTGATTGGGACTGTCCGCGCGAGTTCGCGTGTAAGCCCCATAAGCGTAAGAAGGTCTTCCTTCTCAAAGCTTATTTGACCATCTGATTCAGTTAACCAGTAGTTGAAAAGGGCGGATCTAGTTACATTGCCGCTAGTTTCAAGTTTTGAGATACCACGATACAGATGTTTTGTGAATTGAGAGTTACCTATTAATTCGTGTAGTGATATTTCTCCGGCCCACGAGTTAATTATTTGTTTTAGCTCTCCAGCCAAAACAGTAGGCTCTTCACGTGACGCATCGTAATAGTTATCTATCAATACTCTGTATTGGCGTACCGCGTCATATTCGAGCCATGCGCTTGACTGTTTAAAAAATGTGTACTCGTCCTCAGCAGAACCACTGTCGTAAGATGCCACTAGTGTTTCAAATACATATCTGTCACCTAATGTATTTGATAATGCAAGTATCTCAGGATATTCATTGATGTCAAAAAAATGACGATTGAATTTTGCTAAAATTACAACGTCTATTAGAGAGCATTTCATCATTTCGCGCAGCAAAATGCCGAATTCCGTTGGTGATGATGCAAACGGTTGCACTCCAACCTTAGCCAATATCCTAGTATGGCGATTTATAGTGCCACGATCTGGTATATTTAATACTGATCGCTTGATCGTCAATATGCTTTGATCAGGAGCATACGCATGTATCAACGAAGTAACCGCCACGCCTTTAGTGCCTGCTTTAAGCAGGAGGTCCTCAATTCGATCGTCTATGTAATTCGTTCCTAGACTTTCACGTACCAAGATAATACGCCTTAAAAGTGCGTGACTCCATCCATCGTCTTTTAATGTTTTTAGGATCGTCTCTATACAAGAATTTAGGTCTTTCAATGAGTAGAGTATATCTATATTTTTGAGGGATTCAGCCAATCGATTTAGGCGCAGAGTATTTAGCTTTATATTACTTTCTATTTGATGAAGTAATTCGCTGTTTTCTTGCTCTTGGCTTTTTTGCAGAGTATCGCTGAAAGGAGGGTTTCTTGGAAATAATGATGTTCTTTTTACCGCTTTCGTCAACGCAGAGCTGGTTAGAACTGTCTCCAATGAACGAGCTTGGCTTGAGGTAAAATTTTTGCTCAGCTTGGCGAGCTGGTCAATAGTATTACCGTCATTTTGGCTCAAGATTGCTCTAAGCCTGTTTCTGGTTTTTTTATCGAACTGTTTTAAAGCTTCATCCCTGCGCATATTTTTCCTAGTAGATCTGAGCTCGTATTTGTGGATTTATCATTATTTTGACTAGATGGACTGATAGCCGATGATATTGCACCCGCTCGTTTAGTGTCTATGTCCAAATTAACAGAAGGACTGGGCACCGTGTGGTGTTCCTTGGTGTAGGTTGAGGACCGTAGAGAGGGGACGTAAATTGTGGAGAAAGCACGAAGGATTAAGGACTGGAACACCAAATGGATGGTCGTTGCCGGGCATGCCCAAAGCACAGGAGGACTGTGATAGTCCTTTTGCACACGTTGACTCGAGCGGAGGCAGCAATCGGGAAAGCAAACATCCATGGGCTGCATGCACCATATTCTCGACAGAGCGCGAGGGTGGGCTGTCGCTCAGGTCTCAGTCCCCTCTATCAATACTTCACCTTGTAGGTCGGTGAATCCTCCGGCCGGTTCTCCCGGCGATCATAGATCTTGGTGGTGCTGATATTGGCATGGCCCAACCATGCCTGGACCTTAGCGATATCGGCTTCATGCTCCAGGGCGTTGGTGGCCGCGGTAGCCCTGAGTCCGTGCACTCCAAGGCCGTCGACCTGAATGCCAGCCTTCTTCGCGTAGGCCGCCACCACGGTGTAAATGCCGTTAGCCGTAATGCCAGCACCGGTCAGCTTGCCGCGCAATGGAATAAACAGCGGCACCTTCCTGTCCGCCCAATGATGCCCTGAGCTTTCCAGGTACTGGTGAATACGCCCGGCCGCGACGGGGTGCAGCGGCAGATACCGTACCTTGCCCCCTTTGCCGTGCACCTTGAGGTGCTGGATCCCGCGGCGGTCCTGGATGTCGCTCACCTGCAGCAGCGCGGCTTCTTCGCGGCGCAGCCCGTGATAAAGAAGCACAGCCAGTAGCGCTCGGTCGCGCAATCCTTTAAGGGTCGTTTCATCCGGGACTTCGAGCAGCGCTTTGGCCTGGTGATCGCCCAGTGCCGGTGTCTTGCCTTCGTTGCTTTCGATCTTCGGTCGTTTCACCCCGTGCACGGGATTGCCCCCGGCGATCGCATTGCTGTCCAGGAGGTGATCAAACAGGCTGGCCAGCGCTGCCAATTTGCGCCGGATCGTCGCTCCGGCCAAACCGCGATGCTCGAGCTGGGCACGCCAGGCCAGAACGTGTGATCGGGTCACCACGCGAAACTCATCCGCCGAAGCCAACCCGACAAACCCGCAGAAGTCTTCCAGGTCATTTTGGTAGGCACGTCGTGTCCGAGGATTGTCCAGGTTGGCAAACCACTCGACCGCGGCCGGAACCTGGGCCAACGTCTGAAATTCGACTGACGTGAGCCGACGCTGATCATTCTGATGGCGGCTGGTCAGTTCTTGCATATAGTTCTCATCATTGGCTCGCTGGCGATCATTGGCGACGTCTTTAGTCACAAAAGCAACGATAAATACGGACGCTGAGCATGAAACCGATCAACGGCGGTAATTGGTGATAACCTATTTTATCATTAGCTAGAGCCTATCCTGTGGATCAGAAGCAGTTTCCGAGAATAGTGGTGACATGTAGCTACGGCACTGGATATAAGACGCACCTCATCACACTGCCTGCTTTTTTCCCACTTCCTCAAAGGTTGACAGATTGACTGGTTGACGAGTTGACAGGATGCCCGTACATTGGCAGTCAGTTGATTGTTTAAATGAGTCGTCAGGAGGTTCCATGTCTGTCTCTTTTAAGGCGTCCGTCCCTACTTCGAGAGTGGATCTTGAGGATGCGGTGGACAGACGTTTCCGCCAGTTCATCGCAAAGCTGCCGCAGGCGGTGCTCGAAAAGGCGCTGAAGCTTTCAGATGATAGGGAAGCTCTCGCTGAGATGACGAGATCCACAGCTGAGGCGGTGCGAAGCGTCGAAATCGAGAATCAGGAGGCTGTCGCTGCCATGCGATCCAAAGCCTTTGCGAGGGTGCAGGAAAGGTGCGAACTGCTTGAGAGCAAAGATCTCGTTAGGATTTTGGGTATCACTAAACAGGCGTTGAGCAAGCGTATCCAAGCTGGCCAGATCGCCGTTTATACGAACCAAAGCAACGGCAGAAAATACTATCCGGCTTTCCAGATCAAAGATAACAAGGTACGACCTGTAATAGCCGACCTGATTGCTGAATTCGGCGTCGATCCTGCAGACCAGGTTGCAATGAACCTGTTTGTTCAGCACTTGCTCACAAGAATCGATTATTCAAACCCAGGTGAGCCCGAAAACATCGTAGAGATGCATACGCTCATAGATAATCCTGCCGCCCGCAAAATCATCAAGCGGGAATGGGACAACAGGTACCTGCACGGTAGGTAAAGACCGGCCCCTCTTGCGAGGGGGACGGTTGTTGCTTACTCTAGGCTGACGCCCAGGTCTTGCAGGTGCTTCGCGGCTGTCTTACCGTTCGACAAGCGGCCCTTGAGGAGCAACTTGTGGCTGACCGGCTTAACCTGCTCGCCCCGTCCGTCAAACAGGGCGGCATTACACCCCTCAAGCGTGCCGGCAGGCGAATACACGGATGAGGTGTACAAAAGTCCATCGACCTGTACACCACATTCCATGCAAGCCTTGCTCAGTGCCCGAGTTGGGTCATAACCTTCAGAGCCCTGTCCCTTTGCCTGGACGACATCGCGCAGCTTTAGACCCGTCAAATTAGCCAACATCGGCAGGTCTATCAGCTTCAAGTCCCGTGCCGCAACAAGCTCATGCAACGAGCTTTGCTCCAGCTTGGCATACGCCACTGGGGTTTCATCTCCCGGCGGTTGGAACACCTCGGCGACTGCAACAGTGTCGCTAAGCCCAAGGTACAGAACTCCCACAGGAAGATCGGGGCTGCCGAAGCGGCTATCCGATTTTTTGTTGTAGAAGCGGGGCTCAGCGTCATGCTCAGAATCTTGGGCACGGGCAAACGCGGTTCCTTCAGGCATGATCCGGATAACTTCGGGGTTGGTGTCCAGAACTGCCTTTACATCGTTAACATCGATCATCACCTTTGTTGTACTCCTGATAGAAAATGAGAGGGTGCTTTTGGATTTGCATGGGTTTTTCCCCTTGCTGGTTGTGTTTACCCGCGCAGAAATCCGCACGGGCATGTTTGGCCCAGTCGGGCCGAGAGCGAATATAGGGCAAAGTGCTAGCTTTCAATAAGGTCTATTGCGCAAATCGGATCCTTTTTTGCGTCTAAGCAATTTTCATCGACCAGTCCAGGGCGGCATGCACGGTGAACTCAGTGTGAGAACTGTTGCTTGATACAGGTTACATGTGGTTGCGATTCCTGTAGTTTTGACTTCTTTCAGCCTGGTCTGCCTCTATGATTGTCGATCCAGTCCTATGTGGTCTTGCAGCGAAGATCACTCAGAACTACAGCAACGCCCAGATTGCCCAATTGATCAGGATGATCAGCCCTGTTTCACCCTGCGCCCTGATGGCCGCGGACGAATTTGAGCGGGTCATGAACGTGCTTGCGGGCCAGAATCGACGTCGGGCGTTCTCAGCTCGCTCGATAAGTGCTGCCAGGCTTGTCCTGGTCATGGGTGCCAGCGTGTCCGAAGCAGCCTTGGAGACTGGATTGACCCGGCAGGTGGTTCACAGGCTTATGGCACGTATCCGGGCGCGCCTGGAGGATTTGCCGGCTGATTGGGTCAAGGTTGAAGCCTGGCTTCCTCCTGCAGCAGCTGGTGACGTTCTGGCTTTGGCTCAATCACTCAGATCTGCTCGATCGCAATAGGAGAGGAGTGCCCTGGCTGTTTGACCGTAAGCGCTCCATAAACCCCACCGACTTCAAGATGGGTAACGCGCCTAGCTAGGCGACACCGGCGAGCAGCTCCACGGCAACAGCGCTTCGTAATCTTCAACCGAGGTCGTCAGTGGCAGCCCTTCTAATGCGTGGCGCAGCCACGCATAGGTCTCTTGGCCGTTGGCTTTGGCAGTCTCGACCAAGCTGTAAAGATTGAGCACTGGCCGTCGCGCCAATGCATTAGCCCTTGGACTGCGATTGATCCCCCACCACAGGCTTGAATCAACAACAACCTCAGAAGGCAGCTGTGCGCTATAGCGATTGTGCCCTGATTGAATCGACAACCCGCCGACAGGAACCATAGACCCAAGACGGTATCGCTTCCTTAGCTGGTATGAGCAGATCGCGCAGTGTTCGATTTGCCTGCCTTCCGTAACTATAACGGTATCGATTAGCTCTGATCACGCTTGCATAAAACAGCATTTCTTCTGGGGTCATGTCCTGCAAGGGTGTGAGCGTCTGTATGTGATAGCCGGAATAAAAAGGCTCGGTTTGGTAAAACGTTTCTAGGACTGATCCGCTCAGCGCTACTGTGAGGCAGCCGCCTGGTGAAGGAAGCAAATTGGGTATGGGGAGGACCTGTGCCGAGACCCCATTGTTCCTCGCCGTACGAGAAATGTAGTTCACCCCACCGGGGTGACTGACGAGTCTGTTTAGCTCGAGACTGTGTCCATAATTGACTGCAAACAAATCACTGACTTTGACAAGCGTTTCAGAGGAGCTTGGCACCTGAGTCTCAACGGACGACAAAGCCTCAATCTGGAGCAATACGTTCTCAAGTGATTCAGAGATTGATCCAGCGTGCGCATGAACGAAGTCGGGAAACTCCGAAAGCGATGGAATCTCAAGGAAGCGAAGTGTTCGGTTTGCTTCGCGACCGAAGGCCCCGTAGCGAAACCGATTAGCTCTGATACAGATGCACGTGAACACCTTTTCTGAAAACGTCATTGGCCCGATTGGTTTGAGAACGGCGACATTTTGCGCGGTGTAGAAGGGCCTTTCTTGCACAAATGAGCAAAGTAGTTTGGTGCCACCGAGCGCCACAGTGATTAGGCCTGCCGGATAGGGCACGACGCCATTTACTCTTGCTACTGTTGCACTGACGCCATGATTCTTCTCGGATCTGCTGACAAAACTCACACCGCCGCTACCGACTGGCAACAACTGCATTTTGTTAAGATCAAACTTGTTGCCGTAGCTCACATCGAAGACTTCATTCAGCTTCATCATTTGAAGCCTCGCTTGGATTGCCTTCATTGAGGATGTGAAAAACAACATATTTTTTCAGTTCTTGTTCGAAGTCCTCTTGTGTGAGCTGAGAGTAATCAGTCGTCATGTAGGCTTCTGCACACCATTCATCATTAGCGGTGACATGCTGTGTCACACTGGTGCCAGCATGAACCTCTCTGTTTTTGAACGATTCGATCCAGTGGTCTCTTATTTCAGGCCAGGTACCATAAAGATCAACACGTCCACGGTGTTTTGTCTTAACAAAACCATCATCCTTCCAGTAACCAAACCAGGTCTTTTTGCCGCACCTTGCATGGGGCATATGAGCCGTAAAAACCATGATGCAGGAGACCACACCTACAGGATAAAACAGTTCAGTTGGCATCGACATCACGGCTTCCAGGGTGTGTTCAGCCAAAAGCTGCTCCCGGATAGGGTGCGGCGAAATTGCGCAGGACATGGGCACGATCGCGACACCGGTGCCTCCGGGGGAGAGGCTGGATAGCATTTGCTGGATGAACCTAAGCTCGTGGAGGTCCACGTCGCCCTGGGAAAATGGGGGGTTGAGGAGTCCAACATCTGGCTGTTTGTCTCGCACCGCTCTGGCGATTGCTTCGTCAAAGCAACTGCCTTGAAATAGGTTAGCCTTACCATCGCCCCGCAATATCATGTTGGATGCGGCAAGTGCGAACATATTCGGCTGCTGCTCAACGCCTATGAGTCCTTCTTTCTTGATCCGGAAACGCTGTTGCTCGGTATAAGCGCCACGCATCATAAGACTCATCGCGCTGATCAAGAAGCCGCCAGTTCCTGCACAAATATCAACAACGGTGGAGCCTTTGTGAACGTTCGCCAATAGGGCAAACAGCTCAGTAATGTGGCGAGGGGTCAACACGATACCAAGTGCTTTCTTGTCGCCCCCCGTGTACTTTAGGAATTCCCCATAGAACTGACCCAGGATGTCCAACCCATCGTTTGCTGCTATGAAAGGAGCTGCTTTCTCATGAATTAGTTTGATCAACTCATGCAGCACACCTTTAGGGTATCCTTTCGTTTCTTTACCCAGCTCTGGGTGAACTGCAATCGATGCATATGGCTGTGCCATATTCTCCTTTTTTGCTTGCGGGATTTCTGCTAAGTTGATCTCATCCCTGATAACCTTGATCCACTCGCCTGGAAGAGCTCCAACCTTTTGAAGGCTGTAAGATGCCGAGAAGGCTGGATTACGCAGCGCAATTAAGGTGCCCGACACTAACAATGGCTTTTCGCTTTCTGTCAGCTTGGCATGGTCACGCATGAATGCATGAAGCTCACGTGCAAAGCCCATTAGGTCGTCGAGTCTTGCCTGGCGAACGGCGGGATCAAAAATCGCGTGATCGATATAATCATGCCAAGGCAGAATGTCATCGATCGCCTCTTCACTAGCCTTGCTCAATAGCACCTTGGGCTTTGTAGCTCCTTTTGTGTGTAGATATGTTGAAATCTTGAGTTCCTTGCTCGTTTCCCCACTGACGGCAACAGCGATGACATTAAACTCTTTGGCTAATAGGGATGCGTAATGTAGAACACCATCAGCTGCGTAACGCTTGAGACGCTTTATTACTTCATCTTCCGCGGTTTCGAACTCCGTGGGCTCAGTACCGAAAATCAACCGACTTTCATGATCTGCGTTGGACGCTTTGCATTCAAATATTACCAAAAAATCAGGTATTTCGGAGTTGCTGATGATGAACTCGGGGGACCCGATTCCTCCTCCTTTTGATTTGGACCCGCCTTTAAGAAGCTTTTTGATTGATTCGATAGTGGACTTTTGCTCCTCCACCCTTATATTATTTGAGAGCTGGTAATAATCCAGTTCACGCAGCGCATCGCGAACTAGATTTTCTGTGTTGCGCTCATTTTTAGCCAACTCTAACATCCCTTAATCAACAGTTTATATCGTTATAAACGATTACAAATGAAACGATGAGTAATAATAACTGATTTTCGGCAATACGTGAGAATGCCGACTGTCAACGGCACAAGACCGCCCTAAGCCAAATGTGGTTACATGTGGCTACCGTTTCATACAGCGAGGGATGCGAAATGATTGTCTCGAACGAGGTGGTAGCGGCCACAGCCTTACACATTCAGAAGACCTACACGCCGGGCCAGGTCGCTGAGCTGATAAGACTCATCAGCCCTGCCTCTCCATGCGCGTTGATGACGCCTAAAGCATTCGAGCGGGTCGTGGCATTCATGTCCTGCAAAACCGGGCACAGGGCTTACTCTTCTAAATCACTTCAAGCGGCTCGACTGGTCCTGGTCCTGGTCATGGGCGCCAGTGTCGCCGAGGCGGCTGCTGAGCTTGAGTTGTCCAGGCAGATGGTGCACAGGTTGATGGTGCGTATCAGGGCTCGGCTTGATGCCATGCAAGCGAGTGAGGTCACGATAGCAGAGGGTGACTTTCCACCTGCAGCCGCTTTTTAAGTGGTTGAGTAAACACATGCTGCTGGATCTGCTCAAACGCCGGGGGAGGGGCGCGCGGCTCTCTCGTGAGTTTAATTGTGGCTCGATTGCTGACCACCCCTGATGTGCGTTCCCTTCGCTGCGCTCAGGGCCGGGCTTTCGTGCTGCGCATCGAGCCAGGCCATGAAGCCGACCCGTCTCGCCCCTTCGGGCTTCAATCCTCGCCGGCAAGCCGGCTCTAACGCCTCCGGCCTCTCGGCCTGCGCGCTCCGCTTGCCGTCGCTGCCTGTACCTCCCGTATCACCTGCAGGCTTTACTGCGCACCTTTCGCCGTGCGCTTGACGGTAGATCAAGCGCGGCACCTGACAAGGGTTCGGCTGCGCCCGCGACACTCCCCCGTTCAGACTCGCTTCGCTCCCTTAGCTGCGGCCTCGCATCGCGCCCTTGTCACGCACCTATGCGCCCGATCGACCTAAGCGCATCGGCGAAAGGCACTCAGCAAAGCCAGCACAGAGGTGAGACGAAATGAACAGACAAGCAAAGCAACAGCTGATGAAGCGCTTCACAAGCGGTCAGGTCGAGATCTGCAAAAAGCTGCTGAAACTGAGTCGCCAAGTACACAAGTTCAATGCCCGCGTCGAGTTCTTGGTTCTGACGTTCAAGCATGACTTGGTAGACGCCGTGGTCGGGTATGAACTTTGGGACAACGGTTTCGAAGGTCTGGGCGAACGCCAGTTCGACAACTGCTTTGAAATGGGCGATTCGGCCGAGGTGATCGCTGAGCTGATCACCACAGCGCGCCATGACGGATTCGTGGAAAAAATTCAGACCTGGTGCGGTAACGATTCGTTTACCCGCTGGTGCAGCTATGCCGACCGCCAAGGCGACCTTTTCGCCGCTTAACCCCGCTTGCGTCCGGTAGGCCGGGCGCACTTCCAGGAGAGAAAAATATGCGTATGTCCAGCAACTTCCGTAACCCGTGCATGATCCGCAGTGACGTCGCCCTGAGCAACGATCAGATCGCGCATTACGTGCCTTCCATCTTCGCCGAAGAAGCGCACGACAGCCGGTCGGAGCGTTACCTGTACATCCCCACTGTTCAAGTGCTCGATGCACTGCGCGCAGAAGGTTTCGAACCATTTATGGCCTGTCAGACGCGGGTACGTGACCAGGGCAAGCGCGAGCACACCAAGCACATGCTGCGCCTGCGTCATGCGAGTCAAATTCTGGATCAGGAAGCCAACGAAATCATCTTGCTCAACAGCCACGACGGCAGCAGCAGCTATCAGATGATCGGCGGCAAATTCCGTTTCGTATGTGCAAACGGTCTGGTACTGGGCGACGTGGCTGCTGACCAGAAAGTGCGTCATAGCGGCCGTGGTGATGTGGTGAATGACGTGATCGAATGCGCCTTCGAAGTGTTAAAGCATTTCGAACAGATCGACCACATGACCGCTGACATGAAGCATCAACAGTTGCACCAGGACGAGCAAGAAGCGTTTGCCATGGCTGCCCTGGCGTATCGCTACGATCCGGCCGAAGGACCTGCGCCTGTTACCCCGTCGCAGCTGCTGATGCCACGTCGTCGCGAGGACCGTAGCAGCGACCTTTGGACCACCTTTAACCGAGTCCAGGAAAACACCATCAAAGGCGGATTAGCCGGGCGCAATAAACAAGGCCGACGCACCACGACGCGGGCAGTCAACGGCATTGATCAGGATGTGAAATTGAATCGCGCTCTGTGGGTGCTGGCACAGGCTCTGCAAAGCCGTCAGCTCGCCGCCTAATCCCAAGCCCGGACAACATCTGTCCGGGCACACCACACCCTAACGGAGGAGAACACCATGGGCCCCTATATCGTGACCTGGACCATGTACTGCGAAAATCCCGGCGACCACAAGGCCGCCGCCCAGGAAATAGCGGAGAAATATTTTCAGGAGCGCATTGCAGCTGGCGAGCCCGATACGGCTTGCACGTTTGTAGTAACTAACAGCAAAGGCGAATCGAAACAAATCGACCTTGCAGCGCACTAGCTGACGTAAGCCGCAGAACCAAAAAGCCCCACGATGTGGGGTTTTTTTTGCGTCAAAATAAACGCAAACGATTGTCAAGCCGGCTGTGCTTTAGCGCGAGGGGCGGCGCGTTTGCGAGCGATCGTCAAGTCAGTAATTTCCTTGGCACTCACATTCAAGCCCACGTCCGCGAGGGCCTGCTTGACCTCGGTGACCGAATACCCCTTCGTCGTGCACAGCTCAACTATTTCCGCTTTCAGTGTTTGAAGCACTTGCTGCTGGCTCAGCTTGTCTTGGCTCAGATCTGGAAGCTCTGCCAGTTTCTGGCGGGCGGCTTCTAACTCTTTTTGGGTGAACGTCTTTTGCTTCGCCATGGCGCGATTCCGAATGATGTGTGTCGATACCACAGCGCCCGATGCCAGGGCAGGGCGCCCGTTAGTCGTCGAGGATATCAGGAAGCGGTTAGCCGACGACAGCGCGTTTCGCACGCACAGAAAAAGTGTGGTGGGCATTGAGCCGCGCAAATCCCTCGCAGAGCGTTTTTCGATGATTTAAGCATCGGCCCCTATGCGCTTAGAGAGCCCCCTGAACGCACCGCGAAGCCCAACCACCCACCACCGCAGCCGCTTCTCTGCTTTGGCCCTAGGCGGCCTTGATCCTAAATGCTAGGCTAGAGGCTAAATCGAGGTCAAAAGATATGACCGGAAATGTTTTGTACGGACGGCCCGCACGCGGTCCATCCGACAAAACCCGGATCAGGGCTCCGCCCCGACACCCCTACCGCGTTCAGTCAGTTGAGTTAGGTCGAGTTAAAACCATGTCAAAAAGCACAGCGCGCCAGGCAACAGCTCGGTTTGAGATTCGCTGCAACGAGGAGGATGCAGCGTTGATCCGAGAGAAAGCGCTGGCTGCCGAGATTTCGGTTTCCGATCTGATGCGCAGTGCGGCTTTGGGTCGCAAGATCAAGACACCGACCGACAAGAAGTTGATGGCTGCACTGCTGCAATTGGGCGGGTTGCAGAAACACCTGTTCAACCAGATGCAAGACGGGATGACGACCGATTTGAGTAAGCAATTCTCTGACGTGTTGGTCGCCATTCGAAATGCCGTCAACGCCATCGATCTTTCTCAGACTCGCATCAAGTAGCCCGTCATCCATGAACGTCATCATCCCTCCGAAACGCGGCGATAAAGGCACCAGCTTTAACCGGCTGGTGAGCTATATCAGCGATCGGGCGGACAAGCCCAAAGACGATGACGAGGTGTCATCAACTGCTCGGCCCAGCGCATCACGCAGCAAGAAAGCGATGTTTGATCGACTGGTTGGCTATGTTGAGCGCGACGAGGGCAATGACCGAGCTGTGGTGATCACCGAGGTGTTTCCGGATGGGCGTCAGCGCGTGATTAGTGGTGGTGTTTCCTGCGAGACTAACTGTTTCTCTTGGGAAACAGCGGCTGCAGAAATGAACATGGTTGCCGCACAAAACGTTCGCTGCATCGATCCTGTCTACCACTTCATTCTGTCCTGGCGTGAGAACGAGGCGCCGACGGATGCGCAGATCTTCGAGTGTGCCGAGTACAGTATTCGTCAGGTCGGCATGGAGGGTCACCAGTACGTGACCGCCATTCACCAGGACACGGATAACACGCACTGTCACGTCGCAGTGAACCGAGTAAATCCGGTGACGTACAAGGCTGCCAATCTGTGGAATGACGCTGACACGCTGCAGAAAAGCTGCCGTGTCCTGGAGCGCAAATATGGATTCATCCAGGACAATGGCAGCTGGGAATGGGGCGTTAATGATCAGCTCACGCGTGCGCCTTACCGGTTTACGCGTGCCCCTCGCGATGCTGTGCCTCTGCAGGTCTATTCAAACACCGAAAGTCTGTATCACTACGCCGTTGAGCATGTCAGAGATGACATCTCCAGGATGCTGGACACCAACTCCATCACATGGGAAAAAGCGCACCGGACGCTGCACGATCGCGGGTTAGGATTACGCGAGCAAGGCGACGGCCTGGTGGTTTACGATTACCTCCGGCCTGAGACCAGTCCTGTCGTTAAAGCGTCCTCGGTGCACGTTGCCCTGACTAAGGGAAAGCTGGAGCGGCACATCGGTAAGTACCAGGGCCGGCCGTCGTTCGCGACCGAGGATTTTGACGACAGCGACAGTCATATCCTGATGCGCTCGACTTACCAGCCTGGCCTTGAGCTGCGTGATAAGGCAGCACGATTTGATCGCCGGCAGGCGAGGGCAGAAGCGCGCCTGGATCTGAAGATGCGCTATCAGCGTTATCGCGACGGCTTCATACGGCCAGAGCTGAATGTGCTGGCGAGGCAGCGAGAAATCGCTGATCACTTCCGCGCCATGAAGGCGACTGTTCGTGACAAGCATCGTGACCCGACTATGCGCAAGCTGATGTACCGCGTCGCAGAGTTTGAGCGGATGAAAGCGATGGCCGAGCTGCGCATCCAGTTGCGCAAAGAGCGTCAGGATCTGGCCGACAAGGGACTGGCTCGGCCGATGATCTATCGGACGTGGGTTGAGCAAGAAGCACTGGCGGGTGACGTGGCGGCGGTGAGTCAGTTGCGTGGTATGGCGTATCGGGAGAAGCGCCAGGCTAAGCGCAACGAGCGTGACATCGACCGGGTGATTCTGTGCGGTGTGGCGGACGATTCACCCATCCTGGATCAGGAGACTCATACTGCATTGGTGCGACGTGACGGGGCAGTCGCCTACATGCGCGATGGCGTGGTTGGTGTTATCGACGATGGACAAGCGGTACGGGTATCGCGGCGTTTCGAGGATTACTCGAACGACGCGAACTTCGACTTGGCCGTTGCAGTGGCGAGTTTCAAAAGTCGCGACCAGGTCATTTTCAAGGGGGATCAAGTTTTCGTGGAAGATGCGCTAGCGACCCTAAGCCATTTCAACAGCCAATACCCTGGAAGCCGATTGGAGCCAACTGATTTCTTCCAGCGTCAGTCCTTGGAAAGTTACCGCCAAGCTGAACGCGATAGCCCACAGGTGATTTCTACGCAGGATGATCCTGAATCACCTTCACCTAATCCTCCATCCTACCCACGTCCGTAACAGACTTTCGTGATTGGCCGTGCTCCACCGGAGCGTGGTCTCCACGAGGCCGAATTGTCGGTCTCGAACTCTAATCCACCCCGTTCACTCAGGATTCCCGAATGATTACTTCTGACGACCTTCTGGCTCAGCCGTACGATGACTATATGAACGATCAGCAGTTGGCTTTTTTCAACGACCGGCTCTTATCCAAAGCTCAGGATCTGCGTGATCGCCTGAATGCCCACCAGCATGATGTTGAGATTGAACGGCATCCGGATGAAGCAGATTTTGCTTCAGATGAGGAAGAGCGGGCAGTGACCGTCAAGATGATCGAGCGCGATAGGGTCACCTTGGGTCAGGTGAGCCATGCACTCGAGTTGATTCGTCAGGGTGACTATGGGTTTTGCAAGGAGACCGGCGAGCCGATAGGGCTACAGCGTTTGCTGCTGGTACCTGAATCGGTCTACTGCGTAGAGTCGATGCGTGTGATTGAAGCCAAGGGCAGGCATCAAATATAGTCACGTGGCTCGGCTCAGCTTCGAACGAATCGCGGTGCATGCTTGATGCCTTGCAGGATCGCATCAGCGCTGTGGAAGGAAGGTTAAAATCTCTCCGGATACAGGATATGGATTTCATCAATAAGGCCTGCGAAGACCTTACTTAGACATTCCGCCATAGCAGCAGATGCCCGCTGCTCACCGCGCTCGATCCGCGACAAATTGCCTGAGTCTAGCTTCAGATCGCTGATTGCTGATGCTCTGGCGCACACCTCTTCGAGCGTCCATCCACTGTCAATCCGTGCCTTTCTAAGCGGGCTCATGAAAATCCTACCAAAAAAAATTAATTCTGCGATTAGAGCAAACCAATTACAACTACGTTCTGCGTTTGGCGCTTTGCGATATGCGCAAGGCATTAGGAAAATCTGCGTCATGGATATAGGACAGATCATCAGACAAGCACGTAAAGCGAAGAAGCTCTCTTTAGAGCAGCTTGCGAACGAAGTTGGATCCGATACTGGCAATCTTTCTCGGCTTGAAAGAGGTCAGCAAAACACGACCCCCGCTAAGCTCAGACAAATACTCGCCTACCTGGAAATTAAGCTCACTGATGTTCAATTATCTAATCCTAAAGATTCAGAAACAGCTAACGTTGAAATGGCGCTGCAGCCCGCAAGACCACCAAGGTCGTACCCGCTGATCAGTTGGGTACAAGCAGGTGAGGCGTCAGAGTCTCCAGGGCGAATCGGAGAGTCGCACCGAATGATCGAGTCAACAGAAAACGCAGGCCTAGACGCATATTGGCTCACGGTCAGTGGTCACTCAATGACATGTGTAGGTAATCCTAGCTTTCCTGAAGGCTCGTTCATTCTGGTGAGACCCGATGCTGAAATCATAAATGGCAAGTACTATGTAGTAGAAATGCTGGACTCAGGCGATAAGACTTTTAAGCAATATGTTGAAGACGCCGGATACAGTTACCTTCGTCCTTTGAACGATAAATACAGGACCATCGAAATCGATGGGAATTGTAAGTTCTTGGGACGAGTGATTGATGCCAAGATGTCTGGTCTGTAACCTCTCTCTATCCTTCGTTACATCAACTGCTAGCCCCGCTTATTTCTAAAACGCCCTTGTTATCTGCGTAGCCGCAGAAAACAAGGGCGTTTTTGCTTTTACCTACCTCTGTTCATCTCTCCTCGGCGGTCGTCCGCCATTTGTCACACCTAGAAATCTGCGATTGACGCAGAAAAAAGTGATGTCATACTGCCCGTAAATCTGCCTAAAACGCAAATTAATTAGTGGCGCCTGATTTTGGGCGCGTCTGCCGAATAGTCATCGGCTGGAAGCAAGGCAGCGATGGATCGGCCTTAATGGTCCAGAGGGTTGGCAACTGACCCAGGGTGCGCAGCGTAAAGCCCCAAACAAGTTTTCTGGCGGACAGGGTCGCGGTCGGAGTTATTACTGTTGAGCTCTAGCTCTTCTGAGGGCAGAGCTTCGCTTGATCGGCTTCGATCGAGGCCTATCAAGGAAGCTTCAACCATTCACCCCCCGCCTATGACTGTTCATACCGGCGCCGATAAGAGGCACCCCATGCGAAACCCCCTGCTATTAGCGGCAGCCGTTGCGATCGTTTCTGGCTGTCAGACCGCTCCACCCATTGACCAGGTGCCCGCATCGCAGATGATCGATGATCAGATTGCGCTCAGTGCATCCACCATCAGTCAGGCGCAGATGCGTTTGCATCAAACGGCCTCGCCGGCAACAGCTCCAGCTGCGCAATCGGCTGCACCGGTGCCGGCTAGATCAATCGCAGTGGCTACTGCCGTTAAACCGGCTGCCGCGCCGATCGTAGTGATGCCAGCTCCGGCACCTGCGCCAAAGATCGTTGAACTGGTTCAGCCTTACAGCCGGCCTAGTCCAGCCGCGCAGATCGTTGCCGATGCATTGAAGCCGTCCTCACAAACGAAAAGCCCGGTGGTTTCTGCTGCCTCCTCGGCATCTACTTCCCCTGTAAAGCCCAGCTCCACCGCAGTGCCGACGAAAATCAGCCCTGCCGCTGCGGTGCCGGCTGTCGTGGTGGCCAAGGTCACTCCACCGCCTAAGCCCATTCCCGAGCAGTGGGTGCTGAACACCTCTGACGTCACGTTGCGCCGCGCCCTGGGTAAGTGGGCCGCCAAGGCAGGCTGGCAGCTGGTGTGGGACGCCTCGGTCGATGTGCCGATCAACGTCACTGCCACGTTTGAAGGTGACTTTCGCTCTGCTGTGAAACGCTTGTTCCAGTCGCTGTCCGCCGCTGACGTCAACCTGACCGGCATGCTCTACGCCGGCAACAAAGTCCTTCGCGTCACCGAGTCCGGTCGCCGCGCTCAATAAAACCCTGGAGTTAAACCCCTATGACTTCGTACTTGAAACGAAGCCTTGCCGTGGCCGTTGCACTGGCACTATCCGGGTGCGGCGCGATGACCGAACGCGACGGCATTCGCGGCGCCTCGGTGGAAGGCAACCAAAAGGTGCAGGACAGCCTGGCCCGGCTGCGCCAGGAAGATCTGCTGCGCAGCGCGGCGGTGCGTGAGTTCGACGGCGTATGGCTGGGCGGCAAGACGGTCAAGGTGTCACGCGACGCCGAGCTGCCGGCAGTGTTCAGCCAGCCGATCCGCTTCTCGTTCCCGGACAAGCCCACGCTCAACGTGTTTGCCGATCGGATCAGCAAGATCACCAACTTGTCGGTGCGGGTCAGCCCTGATGCCCTGGTGCCCATCCAGGTGTTCACCGCGCAGCGCATGGGCTCAGCCGGTGGCTCTGCCATGCAGTCCGCCACGCCGGTGGCCATGAGCGTTCCCTTGAGCGGCACGCTTGGGCAGTCGGTGCCGAGCCTGGCCTCGCTGTCCGGCATGGGCGGTGGTGGTTATACGGCGGTGCCCCAGGGCGATGCCGTTTCCCGATCGTTCTTCATCGACCAGGCCAGCCCTGCCGGTGCGACCTTGAGCGAACTGCTCGATCAGAAGACCGCTGAATACGGCGTGGGCTGGGATTTCAAGGACGGCATCATCCAGATTTCGCGCCTGGTGACCCGCACCTACCAGATCGCCACGATCACCGACGTCAACAATCTCAACAGTACGATCGCCAAGACCTCGACCACGGGCGGCAGCGACAGCGGTGGGGATTCCGTGGCGAAGGAGGCCGGCAAGGTCTCTTCCAATTCGGATGTCTCGGCGAAAATGACGGCCGACATTGATGTGGTGAAGAACCTCAAGGTTGCGATCCAGGGCGCGCTGACACCCAACAACATCGGCAAGTTCTCGGTCTCTGACTCAGGCGTGGTGACGGTTACCGACACCCGCGAGGTGCAGGAACAGGTCGAGGAGCTGATCAATGCCGAAAACAGGTCGGTCAGTCGCCAGGTGCGCATGCGCATGCAGATCATCGACCTGACGGCGACCACCAACAATGACCTGGGCGTGAACTGGGCGTGGCTGATCAACGACGCCACGTCGCGTTGGAACGTCAACCTGTTCTCCCCGGCGGGCCTTCCTGGTGCTTCCACCGGCTTCGGGCAGATCGGTGTCATCCGCAATGGCGACAACTCGACCACCTCTGCGTTTCTGCAGGCGCTGGCCACGGTCGGCAAGGTCAATGTCCGCAAGGATGAAACCTACCCGATGATGAACAACCGGCCGTTGTCGGTTGCCAGCACGGAAAACTTCATCTATCCGGCGCGTTCCAGCTCCGCGTCCTCCAACGGCACGGGCAACAACACCACTGTGGTGCCAGGCGTTGAGCCCGGCCAGCTGACCACGGGCACCTTCCTGAACATGCGTTCCTCGATTCAGCCCAATGGCTCAGTCATCGTGCAGTTCTCGATGGATGCCTCGATGCGCGGCGTGACCAACACCTACGTCAACAACGGCGTCACGCTGCAATACCCGCAGTCCACGGCCAACCAGTACCAGATCTACACCTCCATTGTAAAAGGGGAGACGGCGGTGCTGGCCGGCGTGCAGAACATCCAGCAGCAGGGAACCGACAAGTCGTTTGACGGGCAGCTGACGCCGCTGTTGGGCGGCGGTGTGGCCAGCTCATCCACGCAACGCGCCGTGCTGATCCTTCTTACGCCACAGGTCGTGGAAGGGGTGAACTGATGCTGACCCAATTGCAGGTCCCGGGGTTCGGCACCGCACTGATGGGGCTGGACTGGTTGACGCTGCCAGGCCTTGACGGCATTCGCGACGAAATCAAGCAGCTGGGCCGAGGCGCCGATGCTGCATGGGAGTTCGTCTGGAAGGGTAAGGGGCAGGGCGAGAGTTGCGTGGCCCTGGTATCACGTGCCATGAGCAAGAAACGGCCCGTTGCAGCGGCTGCACTGTTGCGTGCCGCTATCAGCGAAGATCAATACCTGACGCTGATCGAGATCGGCGAGGACCGGCTCTGGCTGTTTGCCGCGCAGGACGGCGTGCCGATGCCGCGTACGGATCGCGTAGGACCGGCCAGTGAGGTGATGAGGCAAGTCAGGGACGTGCTCAACCGCTTCTCCAATCCTGCAGAGCTGCCGATCTACACCGATCAGCAGGTGCTGCTGGAGCCATTGCCTCATTCGCTGGATGTGCGGCACCTCTCTCTGCAGACGCTCGGCCACTCGCTGCACAAGCGCGATTTCACCAAGGCAGCGTTTAGCCGGCACACTTCGCTGCCGGTTATTCCTTTGCTGCTGTGTCTCGCGCTGTTGGCAGGTGGGTGTGCCTATTACGTCTACCAGCTGCAGGCCGAAGAGACCGCACGCCGGGATGCCGCTCTGGTTCGGGAGCAGGCCATCGCGCAACGCAAGCTGGAGCTGGCCAACGCGGTTAACGCGGCGATTAACGCGACCGTGCCAGCACGACTCTCCGTGCCGGCGTACCTGGAGACCACGAGGGATCTGAAACGCCTGCTGGAAGGCTGGCGATTGACCGGTCTTGAGTGCGCCGCATCGACGTGCACGCTGATCTATCAGGCGCAGGCGTTCGCGACCTGGGCCGGCTACCTGGCCGCCAAGCCCAAAAGCTGGCCGGCGCCGATCTTTGACAGCGACACACAGAAGGTCACCCAGCCGCTGCCCGTGGAGCTGCCGTCCAGTCCGGCGCGCACGGTTGAGTCCTTGCCTCCCCGCGATGCCATCAACCAGAAGCTGGGCAACCTGGCTCAGGTCTCCAAGGTGCTTGGCGTCACGTTGACCCTGCCTTCGGTCTGGGCACGGGTCGCCGGCAATGCAGCCGCCGCCGTGCCGGAAGACAACTGGATACCCATGATCGGGACGTTCAGCGCATCAGGATCTGCAGTGCTGCTGCAGGACTTGGCGGCGCGGTTGCCCGCGACCAGCGGCGTATCCAGCGTGACGTTCAAACTCGATGACCCACTGACCTTTGAATTGAAGGGGACCGTATATGCCAACCCGTAAATTTGCCTGGTGTTTGCTGTTGCTGCCGTTGGTGGCCATGGCCGACGAAACACCACTGCTCGACAGCGGCACCGATACATTTGGCCGGCTGCTGACCAAACAGGCTCAGCTGCTCGACTCTGAAATGGATCTGCGCATCCGAGCCAATCAGAACAGCGGCAGTGCCGCAGCCTCGGTTTCAACCAACCCGTTGCCGGGCTCCAAACAGGAGGTCACGGAAGGGGAACCCACGGTGGAAGCCATCTGGGGCCTGGCCGGAAAGGAGGTGGCGGAAATCAGCTACAAGGGCCGGCGTGTGCCGGTGTCGATGCAGGAGCCCTACATCTCCAAAGTCGATGGCTGGAAGCTGGACAGCATCCAGCAGTACCAGATCCAGCTGGTGCGCACGGATGGCCGCAAGGTCGTGCAACGCAAAACCATCCTGCTGGACTGGATGGGCGGGCAGGGCGGTCAGGCCATGACGTCAGCCCTCGACCCCGCTGCTGTTCCAGGTGCCCCGCTTGCACCACTTACCCCTTCCATCACCGCGCCGCTGATGCGCTGATCCTGGAGTCGCCATGTCGTCCAAAGATACGAAAGACACCAAGCAAGGCGGCGGTCTGAAATTGTTCGGAAGCCGTCGCGAGAAAAACACGCCGGCCCTTGAGGACGCGGCGCAGCTGCAATCCCGACTGGTTGCGGCCATTCGCAAGCACCCGCGTCTGCGTCAACGTGATGAGCTTCCAGCACATCGCTCCACGATCAGCCAGACGCACGGCGTTGCCGGCAATGATCTGTCCCTGGTGGCCGTGCTTGACCTGGGCAACCGTGAAGCGCTGCTGCTGGTGTCGGAACAAGCCTTGGGCCAGCGCCTGCACCTGGATCTGCGCAGCCGGCTAATCACGGCGGGTTATGCCCTGGCCCAGGAGCGCCTTGCCGATGTGTCATTGATTGCTGCGGTGAACCAGGCCATCAACGGCGCTCTGGCGGACAACAAGGCCAGTGATGCCCACTCTATTGTGGAAGAGCTGATTCACGCGGCGATCGAGGATCAGGCCACGGACATTCACCTGTGCTGCCGTGACAAAACGGGCAGGGCGCTGTTTCGTGTTCACAGCCGCTTGTTCCCGTACCAACAGTACAGTGCCGAGACGTGCAGCCAGATGGCCGGTTACCTGTACACAGAGCTGTCCGACCCCAAAACGCGCAGCCATAACACTTTTTCGATGGAAAAGAAGTCGCTGAGCTGCATGGTCACGACAAGGGTTAACGGTACGCTGTACAAGCTTCGCTACAAGTACATCCGGATGGTTGATGGCTGGGACGTCATTATCCGTCTGTTGCCCGTGGAGACGCATAACCAAGTCAGCAAGACCTTTGCCGATCTGGGGTACGAGAAGTCCCAGATCAAGTTGTTGACTCAGTGTGTATCACGCACCATCGGGCTGATTGCGTTTCTCGGCCCTACCGGGTCGGGCAAATCCACCGCGCTCAAAGTCAGTATGGAAGCCGATCCCAACCGTATGGAGCGCAAGCGCTACTCCGTCGAGGACCCGGTGGAATACAAGATCTTCGGCGTGTCGCAGATTTCCCGGCAACACGACGATCACGAAGGCGCTGAGGACAGTATCAAGTCGCAAAACGGCACCTTGCTGGACATCCTGCGCGGCGATCCCGATGAGGTCATGGTGGGTGAAACCCGCGACGCTTCCACGGCAGCGATCGTGGCCGACTTCGTGATGACCGGACACAAGCTCTACACCACCTTGCACACCTCGTCCGGTTTTGGCGCGATCCTGCGTCTGCACCGGCTGGGCCTGGACCGGCATGTGTTGGCCGATCGGCAGTTCCTGTCAGCCCTGGCGTTTCAACGGCTACTGCCGGTGCTGTGTGAACACTGCAAAGTGCCTGCTGCAGAGGTGCTGCCCGAAGCCAAGCTGCAGCTGCTGCAGGAGAAGTTTGGTCTGGACCCGGCATCGGCACGCTGCTCGGTCCAGGGCGACTGCTCGCACTGCAAGGGCCGTGGTATTGCGGGTTCCACCGTGGTCGCCGAAATCATTGCGCCCGATAAGGTCATCCGCCAGATGATTGCCGATGGCAAGGATGATCAGGCCGAAACCTACTGGCGGCAGAGCCGTGGCGACACCCGCTTTGACGATCCGGACATGACCGGCAAGACGGCCTATGAGCACGCGCTCTACAAGGTTTCGCAGGGATGGATCGATGTTCGGGATCTGGAGCGTGAGTTCGAATCGCTGGAAAGCTACGAGCTGGCCGAGGCGTCGGTATGAATCTGGCGTTCAAGTGGTCGCGCTGGCTGTTCAACTTTTCGGGCGACTCACGGCGGGAGTTCTACGAGGACTTTGCCTCGGCCTTGCGCGATGACATGGGCGGCCCCGAGCGGTTGAAAAAGATGGCTGCACGGGCGCGCAAGCGGCATACCGGCTGGGCGCCTTTGTATGAGCACTGGTTGCGCAAGATGAAACGTCAGTCGTTTGCGAACGCGCTACAGCATACGGTGCCGGATTATGAGGTGATGGTGCTGGTCGCGGCAGAAGAAGACGGGCGACTGGAGGACGCCATGGACTACCTGGCCAAATCCCTGCGCCTGTCGGCCAAAATCTCCAGCGCCTTCTTTACCTCCCTGGTGTCGCCTGTGGCCGCGGTTGTTACGCTGCTGGGCTTCTTCCTGACGTACGCGCTGGTCATTGCACCACAGAACCTGGAGATATTGCCGCTGGATAAATGGCCGGCGTTGAGCCAACTGCTCTACACCCTCTCCCAAGGGTTAGTGGATGAAGGCATTGCTCTGGGCGTTGGGGTGATTGCGCTGGGCTGGCTGGTGGCCTGGAGTCGCAGCCACTGGAGCGGCAGGGTGCGCCGGGTCATTGATCGGATGCCTTTGCTGCCCTGGCGCGGTTATCGCGAACGCCAGGCCAACAACCTGCTGGTGTCGTTGGCCATCCTGCTGCAATCGAACAACCACGGCCCCAAGGAAGCCCTGGAGCGCATGCGCTACTTCTCAGGACCTTGGATGAACGAGCATCTGCGCGACATGCTGGCCCGCCTCAAAAGAGCCCCGGACGAGCCGGCACGTGCACTGACCAGCACCGGTCTGTTCCCCGTGCACATGATGGACCGCATCGAGGACTACGCCGAACGCCGTGACTTCACCAGTGCCCTGCTGACGTTGGCCTTTGATCAGGCCGACAAGCAGGTGCAGCGTGCTGAACGTCAGGCGGTGGTCAGCGGCCTGCTGGCGATGCTGTTTGTCGGCGGCGTGATTGGTTTCATCGTGCTGGCCAACTTCGAATTCAATCAGGCCGTGGAAGCCTACATCCAGAACGTTCGCTAGACCTGACCTGCTTCAACCTTCGTTAACCCCCCTTGCAACATCACACCGGCCCCGGCCGGCTCTTCGTCGTACCCCAAGGAAACTAAAATGCAAAACACTCAAGTCAACACTGTGAGCGTCCCAGCCCTGCACGCTCGCCCAGCGGCCCGCAAACTGCCTGGACATAAGCAACGCGGTTACACGCTGGTTGAGCTGGGCATCGTGACGCTGATCATTGGTCTGATCGCGACCCTGGCATTACTGGTCCTGCCCAATATTCTGGCCAGCGTGCGGGCCAACAAGATCACCGATGCATTCAACAGTGCCATCCCGGCCATCCAGACGGCCTACCAGAACCGCACGTCCTACACCGGTCTGACCACGGCCCAGGTCGCTCAGAATCGCTGGATGGGCAGTGGCCTGACCGAGGTCACCGCCGGTGTACCGACCGGCAATCTGCTGACCCAGTGGGGCCAGCTGACCTTTGCGTCGGCGTCCAGTGGCACTCAGGCGCAAGGCACGCTGACCGCTATCCCCAGCCGTGAATGCATCAAGATCGTTACCGCAATGACCAGTGACCAGTATCTGACGGTCAGCGTCGGTGGCACGGCCGTCAAGACCGGCACCACGGATCTGGACCTGACCGCAGCAGGCACCCAGTGCAACGCCAGTAACGCCAATACCATCGTCTTCACGTTCGGGCGTGCCTGATGGCTGCTGAAACACCTGCCATGCCGGTGATTACCGACGTCCACCTGTCAACGGACAAACAAGGCAGTGCAATCATCTTCCCCGGCCAGCAGCAGGCCGGGGAAGAGCATCAGGCCTTGATTGAGCAACTGATCGCGGGCATCGAGCAGCATCCTGATCGCAAGAAAATCGTGATGCCGGATGACAGCCGCTGGCGGGTTCAGCGGATGCGCGCAGGGCGCTTTGCACTGCGCCACTTGCGTGATCTGTGCCCTGATCTGGACTCGTTGGGATTGCCGCAGTGGGTCAAGGCGTTGCTGCTTGGCTCCAAAATGCGCGACACCGGCGGCCTGGTGGTGATCTTCGGACTCACCGGCGCCGGTAAAACCGTGACTTGGGGCGCCACGATCGCTGCACGCTTGCGCTTGCTGGGCGGTTACGCGCTGACCCTGGAGGATCCGCCCGAGGATCCGTTGGAAGGGCCACATGGCGCAGGTTACTGCGAACAGATCGACGTCGCCGAACTGGGCGGTTACGACAGCGGTATCCACGCTGCACTGCGCTGCTTTCCGGCCAAGGATGCGTCGATGCTGGGCTTTGGCGAAGTGCTGACCGCCCAGATGGCCGCGCAGTTATTTCGTCTGGCAGGCGACGGTCACCTGGTGCTGGCCACCGTGCACGCCAAATCCATTCAGGCCGGGCTTGAGCGCCTGGCGGCGATGGCCAGAGCGGCCGGCGAAGTCAATGCCAATGAGCTGCTGGCTTCCAGCCTGCAGCTGGCTATCCACCAGCGTTTTGACGACAGCGGCAAGCTCTGTGTGCAGGCCTTGCCGCGTGAACACAAGATCGCCGCTCACATCTCCCGAGGCGAATACGCAGCCCTTGGCCCTGAGGTCGAGCGCGTGCGCCTCATGCACTTACAGGATCAATAACCATGAAGCGATTACCCACGGTGCGCTTGCCACCCAGGCAGCGGCAGCGCGGCTTTCTGATGCCGCAACTGGCCCTGGCGGTTGGTGTTATTACCCTAATTGCAGCCTATGCCGGCAACCAGTATGTGCAGGCAAGCATGGATCAAAAGCGAGACGACAAGGCCAAGCTGATCGGCGAGCGGATCGCCAATGCCAGCGATGCCACCAAGACCTATGCCACCACGTTCTTCACCCAGATCCAGCGCGGGGAAAGCGTCACCCGCAATGGCTACACACTGCCCCCCCAGCGGCTATTGGCTCCCACCCTGACCGACCTGAGCGGCCTAGGGTTTCTGCCGGCAACGGCTATAAACCCAATGGTCTATAACGGCCAGACCCTCCAGCTCAACGTCGCGATGCGGATCAACACCCAGAGCGGCTGCACGATTCCATCCTGCAGCCTGCTGTTTCAGGTGACGACCTCGGCGCCGCTGCTGATCCCCAATGGCAACACGGTGGACATCCGCCGGGCCACGATCGCAGCCACGGCCGCGAGCCCTGGCAATGCCGGCGTTTCGATGCCCAGCTCGATGGGCGGTGACCCCAGCGTGTTTGTCGGCAACGGCGGCACGGTGACCGGAACCAACAGCGGCGGGGTGGCAGGTCTGGTGTCGATGAGCAACGGCTACGACAGTCAGGGGTTCTTCGAATTTCTGCGTCGCGACGGCAGTTTGCCCATGACCGGCACGCTGAACATGCAGGACACATCAGGGGCCAAGCATGACATCACCAATGCCAACGACATCGATGCGGTGGATGTCACTGCTTCCGGGGCCATCACCGCTGCAGGC
Organism: Pseudomonas sp. W2-17; assembly: GCF_041060445.1. Lineage (NCBI taxonomy): Bacteria > Pseudomonadati > Pseudomonadota > Gammaproteobacteria > Pseudomonadales > Pseudomonadaceae > Pseudomonas > Pseudomonas sp. W2-17. The sequence goes on from NZ_JAUFNS010000024.1 coordinate 36,073, forward strand.
GCTGTAACCGGCGGTACGGTCACGGCTACAGGCGCTGTGACCGGTAAGACGGTGACCTCAACCGGTCGTTTGAGGAGTGGGGAGTTTCTGCAGCTCGATGCCATTGCGATCGAGAAGAACGTGTGTTCGCCGAACGGGTTGGTAGGGCGCAACACCGTTGGCTTGACGCTGTCGTGCCAATCCGGTCGCTGGCAGAAACTGTTCCAGTCCACGTACATCGGCACCACCGTCGGATTCATCTCCAATCAGGACGGAGGGACTGCGGGGACCTGTGAGGCGCAAGCAGGAGGGCAGGGAACGGTTAACTACTGGTTGTCGTGCGGATCAAGGGCGTGCAAGTCACTTGGGTACACCAGTGGCTATGTCGCAGAGCGCTCCGGCGCCAATCCGGGGGATCACGCTGACCTTGAATGTTTCTGACTTCACTTGACTGGGCTTACGTCCATTCAGCGACTTTCTTCATCAGGGCCTGGTCAATCCGGCCCGTTCTCACAAAGGCTCACCATGAACAGAATCGTCATATTGTGCGTCGGCGTTGCCGCCGCATTGGCTTTGTCCGGCTGCGCAACTCAACACCAGCTGGATGTCACCAATACTCACCTAAGCAGTATTGAGGCCCAACTCTCGATACAGAATCAACTCAGCTCACAGCAACTACGACAGGCTTTGGCAAACCCGTCCTCGCAAGAGGCGTGCTTGCTGGCCGGCCAGCCTTACAGCGAAGGCGCGGTTGCAGCGGGACGCGTCTGTACTCGTGCGTCATCGAGTGTGTTGGGCCAGCCCCGCTCGCTTCGCCCGCTTCAATGGCAGCCTGAGTCCAATACCCGCGTCTACCCCTGACAGCCCTCGCTTTTTTCTTCCTCCCCCGCGTCGAGGTTCCCCATGCACAGCGAGATTTTATCGGCGCTGCCTTCAGCGATCCTGTTTGTCAGTGCCGAGCAACACCGCATCAGTTATGCCAACAGAGCGGCGACCCAGCTGTTCTCCAATTTTGACCTGGAGCAGACGGACTTTGCCCAGCTGCTGATCGATGAGCCACAGCGGGAGGCGTTTGCTGCCTTCATGCTGAGTGACGACGAGACGGGCGAGTTTGTATTCGATGCCACGCGAGTGGCTTGGGCGCTGGAGCCGGTCCGTGCGCGGGTCAAGCGCTCTAACCTACTGGCAGGCATAACCTTTGAGATTCAGCCGATCGAGGACCAATTGCCCGGTGCAGCCCTTCCTTTGGCCTTGTTTGATCCCCTGACGAAACTGCCGAACCGCCAGTTGCTGCGCGATCGGATGGAGCAGGCCATTCACCTGTCATCACGCATGCAGCACAGCTATCTGGGCGTGCTGTTCGTGGACCTGGACCGCTTCAAGAAAATCAATGACACCCATGGCCATGCCGCAGGCGATGCGGTGCTGGTCGAAGTGGCCCGACGCCTGAGCAGCAGCGTGCGCGACAGCGATACGGTGGCCCGGCTGGGCGGTGACGAGTTCGTCATGTTGCTGTGCAACCTGCCCAGTCCCGACGACATCACCGTGGTGGCCGAGCGGATCCTGGCAGCCTGTTCGCTGCCGATCCAGGTGGGCATCAGTTTCTACCATGTCAGCGTCAGCATCGGTGTGGCTGCCTGGCCGGGTGACGGGGCCACGGTCGATGCGCTGCTGCACAACGCAGATCTGGCCATGTACAGCAGCAAGGGCGAGGGTCGCAACACCCTGCGCTTCTACAACGAGAAGATGAACGAGCGGGCCCAGGCACGTGCTCGTGTGGAAGCAGAGCTGAAAGTCGCGCTGCGTGACGGGCATTTCGTCCTGCACTACCAGCCGCAGTTTTGTTCGCGGACCAACCGCATCGTCGGTGCCGAAGCGCTGATTCGCTGGTTTCACCCCCAGCAGGGCCTCATACCGCCGTCGCAGTTCATCCAGGTGGCAGAAGAAACCAACCTGATCACGCCGATCGGCGACTGGGTGCTGCGTGAAGCGGTCGAGCAGGGCCAGCGCTGGAAAGCCATGGGGCTTAACCTGCGCGTCGCGGTCAACCTGTCCGGACGCCAGTTCGTGGAGACGCTGCCTGAGCGTGTCAGCCAGGTGCTGGCCGAGTCGGACTTTCCAGCCGACTTGCTGGAGCTGGAGTTGACCGAAAGCTTTCTGGTGTCGGACACCGACAAGGCAGCGCGCATCCTGCACTCGCTGCGAGCGCTGGGTGTACGCGTCGCGCTGGATGACTTCGGCACCGGCTGGTCGTCGCTGACCTACCTGAAGAGCTTCCCGGTGGACACGCTGAAGATCGACCGATCGTTCATCGGCTCCGCTACCGACGGTGTGGACGAGCGCATTGTGCGGACCATCATGAGCATCGCCCGAGAGTTCAACCTGACCACCCTGGCTGAAGGGGTGGAGACGGATGAGCAGCTGGCCAGCCTGCACAGGCTGGGCTGCGACTCGTGGCAGGGCTTTTTGCTGTCGCAGGCCGTGAGTGCCGATGAGTTTGCGGAATTCTGCCGCCGCATGGACCCCTCGCAGGACCGCTTTGCCTTGGCTCAAGGGTCGCAGTGATGGACCTGCTCACGCTGGTTCTGATGTGCGCACCCTTTGTTTCCAGTAACACCATGATGGCGATCATGACGCAGGAGTCTGCAGGCAACCCCTGGGCACTGGGCGTCAACGGCAACCACCGGTTCAAGAAGCCTGACAGCTACCAGGCAGCGGTCACCGAGGCGCGGCGCTTACTCGCGGCCGGGGCCAACATCGACATGGGCCTGATGCAGATCAACAGCCGAACCATGACGAACCTGGGCCTGACGGTCGAGCAGGTCTTCGACCCCTGCTCGAACGTCTATGCCGGCGGCGTTGTGCTGACGCGCAACTACGTCAAGGCGTCCGGGCAGTTCGGCGATCCGCAGAGCGCGCTGCAGGCGGCGATATCGGCCTACAACACCGGCAACTTCCACTCAGGTTTCAAGAACGGGTACGTGCGCCTGGTACTGAACCAGGCGCAGCGCTCCCCCTGATTACCGAACCTGAACAACGTCACTTTGAGGGAACACGTCATGATATTTACATCAGCAACGTTGTTGGGAGCATTGGTCCTGGCGGGTTGCGCGTTGATAGGCACCGCTTTGGATAAAATCGCAGACGAAATGAGGCGTGCCAACGGCCTGAAAGAAGCCGAGTTGCGCAGCAGGAATGTCGCGGTTACCGAGACTGGTTCAACCGCTAATTAATCGAACCCGGAGGTGCTGCATGCTCCGATTGTGGCTCTGTCTACTTCTGGCCCTGCCGGCTTCCTGCTTCGCATACTGCTTTGATGCAGCCGGGCAGCGCCAAGAGGTAGATCCATTGCTGCTTGAGGCGATCGCCATTCAGGAAAGCGGCCTCAGGCAAAACGCCGTAAATCGAAATTACGACGACAACGGCAAGCTGATCAGCACGGACTATGGCGTCATGCAGATCAACTCAGCCAATGCCAACCGGCTGGTCAAGATGGGGTTGATTCACCGGCCCGAAGATTTGCTCACGGATGCCTGTTTCAACGTGCAGGCCGGCGCCTGGGTGTTAGCCCGTCATCTGCGCGTTTGTGGCAACACCTGGCGCTGCCTTGGCTCCTACAACGCAGGGTTTCATCCCTCGGCCAAACAAGAAGCAAAGCGGCTTTTGTATGCCCAGCTGGTTCGAAACATCTATGACCGCCTCAAGGCGCGTCGCATACCCCCTGCCCACCTCGCTATCCGTTAATGACTGCATCCCGCGCAGGGGTGTAGGGAGACTTTTCATGAAGCATCTTCTATTCACTGCTCCTGCGGTGGCCTTGCTGCTGGCCGGCTGTCAGGCATTTCAACAAAAGCCCGCGGCTGCTGCCGCACCTGATCCCGCCCTTGTGCGCTTGGTGGCCCAGCAACAGGTGCTGTGGCAGGAAGGTGCCATCAACACCGTGTCCGCGCTGCCGGCGGACGCCATCCTGGCCAATACCGATCTGGTATCGGTGAACTGGTCCGGTGACGCGGTTGAGCTGCTGTCTCACGTGGCCAAGCAGCGCGGGGCACGCTTTAACTGGACAGGCGTGCGCTTGCCCCTGCCGGTCAACGTGCACGTGCGCGGTGTGACCTACCAGAACCTGCTGCAGATGATCGAAATGCAGACGGCCTGGCGGGCGACGCTTTATCAGCTGCCCAGCCAGCTGACCCTGGCGTTCATGCAGGCGCAGCCCCCGGAGCAAACCAGGGGGCATCCATGAAAAGAACGCTGCTCGCCCTGATTTGCATACAGGGCCTGGCCGGATGCGCGCAGACCCAGACAACAGCCCCGTCTGATGCGCCGCCGGCCATGGATCGCTATCTCAATGCGACCAAGCCTGATGCCTCGCAGGTCTCCGATACGCGTCGCCAGTTGCTGGAAGAAGCCGGTCGCACGATCGGCTTTCGGGGCGGCAAGGCCCAGCGCTCATGGGAGCTTCGGCAAACCCTGGACGGACGCTTTGGCCGACTGGAAGTGATCTACGACTTCAAGACGTTGATCAGCAGACAAGGCTGGTTGCCGCCAGTGATCGATGAGGCGCTGGATGTTGCGCACATCACCCCTGGTCAGATCCGCACTTCAAGCCATGTCTACGAAATCATTGCGCCGGAGCGCTTCGTCAGCAACCCGCCTTCCTGGCGAACCTGGTTGCTCGCCGGCCTGTCGTCCACCGCGACCGATGGCCCTGAATCATCCGTCATGCCGGAAAACAGCGTGCAGAAAGCGCTGTGGCAGACGGCAATCAAGAGGGGCTGGGAAGAAGGGCGCGTCAGTGCCGATCACACGCTAGAAGCCAACTTCAACCGACTGACCCGCGATTACCGGGGCATGTTGCTGTACTCCCAGCTGCTGCGTCAGGGCTTCATTACTCAGCCGGTGGTCACCGACCAGCAACAGACGGTCACGGGCGATCGGCAGAAGCTGATGACGGGCGATCGGGTGCGCACGATCAAGGAAAACGCAGGCTTTATCCCGGACAAGACCAAGTGGCAGCCGGTGATTCGGAGGGACAAACCATGACCAACACTGCTGAATTTCAGCCTTTTGACTTCGAGCACGGTGTCAACGAGCTGTCGATGCGCGAGTTCTTCGTGTGGTGTGCCCGGCAAAACGTCAGCGACATTCACATCCAGGGCGGCAATAGCCTGGTGGTTGATCAGCACGGCCGTAAACGCCGGGCCAGCACCTTCGTGCTGGCTGACGACACGCTGGGCAAGTTGATGGACGACATCTTCAGTCCCGAGGTTCGGTCCATGGTCAAGGGCGGCCAGCCAGTGGACAGGCCGCTGCAGCTGGACGGTGACATGCACAACCGTTATGGGCTGGAGCGAGGCGAGCGTTTGCGCTTTCGCTGCAACTTCGTCCAGGCCACGGCGGGACGGCTGGACACCACCATCGCGCTGACCATGCGAATCATCCCCACGGATATTCCTGACATCACCAAGATGGGCATCGAGGCGGATCTGTTCGAAGCGCTTTTACCCCCCAACGGTATCGGCATTTTGGGAGGCATCACGGGATCCGGTAAAAGCACACTGGCTGCCGCTGCTTATCGCAACTGCCAAAAGACCGAACCGGACCGCAAGATCACCACCATCGAAGACCCGATCGAGTTTGTGCTGGGTCGTCCTGAAGACATCCTGCAACCCACCCAGCTGCAGATCAGGCGTGATGTGGAAACCTATGCAGAAGCGATTCGCGCTGATCTGCGCCGCGCACCGTCGATCATCGGCATCGGTGAAATGCGCGACCTGGAAACCTTTCAGGCAGGCGTACTGGCCGGCCAGCTGGGTCATTTCAACCTGACCACCATGCACATTCACTCACCGGGTGAAGCCATACCGCGCTGCCTGACCATGGTGCCGGCGGAAATGCGCGAAGCCACGGCTCGAGACCTACTGGGCGTGCTGCAGTACATCGTGGTGCAGAAGCTGTTGCGCACCACCGATGGCAAACGCACAGCGGTGCGCGAGTACATCGTGTTTGATGACCCGCTGCGCGCCAAGCTGGCGGACCTGAAGTACACCGAGTGGGGGCAACACATCGACAACATCATCCGCGTGGAAAAGCGCCGGATTGCCGACCAGGCATGGCGGCTTTACCAGCAAGACATCATCGAGCAGTCAGAGCTGCGCATGGCCATGACCTCCCACCAGCAACGTGCTTTTGAACAAGGAAAAGCCGCATGAATCGACTGACTCGCCGTTTTCAAGGTTTTCACATTACGGCAACAACTGCCGTGCTATTGCTCATGGCCAATGCCGCTCAGGCCAGCCAGGTGCAGGTCGGTTTTTCCCCGGAAGGCACGGCCGAAACGCTGGTAGTGGACGTGATTCAGAAGGCGCAACACCAGATCCTGCTGATGGGCTACAGCTTCACGTCACCTAGCGTGGTCAAGGCGCTGGTTGCCGCCAAACGACGCGGCGTGGATGTGCAGGTCGTGCTCGATGCACGCGGCAACGAGGGCAAGGGCAGCAAGGCGGCGATGAACCTGATTGCCACTGCCGGCATCCCGCTGCGCACGGACTCGGCCTACAAGATCCAGCACGACAAGGTGATCATCACCGACGGGCTGAACGTAGAAACAGGCTCGTTCAACTACTCCTCGGCCGCTGCGCATTCCAACAGCGAAAACGCCCTGGTGCTGTGGGACGCGCCGGACGTGGCCAAGGTCTACACCCAGCACTGGCAATCGCGCTGGGACAAAGGTCAGGCCTACCAGCCTGGCTACTGATCCACTCACTTAAAGGACGATCATCATGAGTCGAGTCAACTTGGAAGTTTTGGGGCCGCGCCCGGAAGAGCGCGCTTCGGTGACGCTGATTGCGGAAAGGCTGAGCGATGCCATTTTGTCAGGCGCCCTGGTTACTGGCGCACCGATCTGCCAGCGAGCAGTGGCCAATCACTTTGGTGTCAGCCGTATGCCGGTCCGTGAGGCGCTGCGTCAGGTGCAGGCAAGGGGCCTAGTCGAGTATCGCTCGCACCGATCGATGATTGTGGCGGCGCGCAAGCCAGACGATGCGGCGGCGTGGGCTGCACTGCTGGAGATTCAGCTGCGACAGGCCAAGGAAGTGTTTGACTTCATGTACCGTGATCCAGTCGCCGCTGCCGGCTGCTGGAGAGAGCTGGCCATGCAACAGGCAGATGACATCGACGCACTGCTGGCAGCCACTCACTAAGTTCTCGTTCGTCCCCGTCTCAACCTCTAACCCATCCAACTAAGCCTGCAACCCATGGTTGTAGCGTCAGGCTGTGCCTGATCCATCAATTTCCAGCGTGAGCCTATGAACGAACAAAAACGTCCCCCTCCCGGGTTTTGGCGCAACGCCTCGCGCCTGCTCAATGTGTACGGCATTCCCGCACCGCTGTTTCTGCTGTACCTGGCCTGGTTTCGCTTTCCCTCGATGATGACCATCTACGTGGTCAGTGGGGTCATCGCAGGTTTCCGGCTGCTGTCGCATTTTGGCTGGACGTACAAGGTGCTGATTGCCCGCCTGCTGTACCTGGTGCGCGGCAATAAGCTGTCCGGTCGGCCTTGGTGGTACCGGCGATTTACCGAGGGAGGCTAAGCCATGGCCTTGTCATTTGAAGCTGCAGAGGAATTGATCTACGAGTTTTGCAAAACGTACCCGCAGGCCCGTACGATCACCTACAACCTCGCTGAACATCAGGAAGAAATTTATGGACCAGAAAATACAGTCGCACTCCGGGGAAGAATTAGTGGTTCGTATCGAGCGGCATCCCGCGGGGCAGATTTTGCCCTTGCCAACAGTGATTCGAACGAAAAGTTTGAAAGAACTCTTAGGCACGAAATCCTTGGACACTTTGGGATCAACACCTTCAAGCCCGACGAAAAGCGAGCAGTCCTAAACGCAATCATCGAAGCTCGATCCGAGGTCGGGCTTGAAACGCTTTGGGGTTATGTTGACCGGCTCTATCCTGGCCAGAGCGATATGCGTAACGCTGAAGAGGTTTACGCGTTAGCGTGCGAGGCCATTGAACCATCCGATAGATCGGCGGCTATCGACGGTCAAAAATCCTACGACGATGTGTGCGTATCGCGAATCCGAGCGATGCGGATCAGCGATCTGATCAACCTCACCACCATGGTGGCCGAGGGGCTGCACGACAGTACCCGGTCGCAGCAAACCTTTCCCGAATCCGATTCTGCCCAGTTCAAGCAGGACACCCCCATGAAAATCTCCGAATACCCGGTGTGGCTCGCCGTGCAGCCTGACGACCGCGAAAAGATGCGTGCTGCGGCCGGACAATTGAGCGACGGCCGCTCCGCTGTCGCCTGGGACAAAGTAGAAAAGCTCTGGTACGCCCGGCCGGGTTGCGACCTTGATCGCATCAATGAGTGGCTGCCCGATCGCAGCATGCGGGCGGGAGGCGGTGACCCGGAAGCGGAGTTTCTTGATGTTTTGACGCAGGCCGGTCTGGTTATTAAAGGAATGCCTGTGATGAACGGCACACGGCAGCGCGTGGCCACTACCGACGATAAAGGCGGCAAGAACAGTGGCGTCTACAGCGGCTACTTGGATCGCAGACCCGGTGGCTGGTTTATCAACTATCACCGCACTGCGGATGTGACCAACTGGTCCGCATCCGGAGGGGAGGCCGACCCTGTGGCACGTCTGCACATCCGTGCAGCTGCTAAGCAGTCCCAGGAAGACGCTGCCCGACAACGAGCTGCCAACTACGCACGACAGACGCGAATTGCCACAAGGCTTTATGACCGACTGCCTGCTGCAGACCCTGTGCACCCTTATTTGGTGCGTAAGGGGATACCCCCGACGCCCGAAATTCGTCAGACACGAAACGGCGCCCTGGTGGTGCCGTTTTTTTCGGCCGAGGGAAACTTCAAATCCCTGCAATACATTCCGGCTTCTGGTGATAAGCGGTTATTTAAGGGCGCGCCCAAGAAAGGAAATTTCCTGGTGGTCGGGGGGCCGTTGGAACCCGGTCAACCCATCCTGTACGCCGAAGGCTATGCCACGGCGCGCAGTTTGAACCTCGCCACTGACCGGCCGGTGGTGATGACCATCGACGCAGGCAACATGGTCACCGTGGCCCAGATCCTTCACGAGCAGTTTCCCGACAGTCCTCATCTGTTTCTGGCGGACTTCGACCACGCCAAGGCTGAAAACAAGGGCCTGATCATGGCCACAGAGGCCGCTCAGCTGGTCGGTGGCCAAGTGCTGTATCCCGCCTTCAACGAAAGCGAAATCGCTCAGGGCTTCACCGACTTTAACGACCTCCACCAATCACGTGGTCTGGACGCTGTGCGCGACCAGACCGCGCCTTTATTCATGCGCCATGACGAGGTAACTACCGTGCCAGATTCAACCGATGCAGCAGCACCCGGCGTGTTCCTGACCCCTAAGATCCGCCAGACCCTGGAAAAGGAGTGGTCCGCGTTGCAGGGCGATTTCTTCAAGCAGCAAATTCAACTGGTTGATCAGTTGAAGACCGGCTTGCGGGCAGCGCTGAAGACTGAAAAGACTGAGCTGAAATCCCAGGATATCCAGTCGCTTACTTTCGGAGAGCGAATCGCCGCGTCCGTAGGGCTGATGGAACCAGGTAGCAACGGTCTGCAGATTCACCATATCAATCACGCGCTCAAGGAGCTGAACAAGGCCGAGCAGGAGGGCTGGACGATGCGCTCATTTGATGGCCAGCGCATGAAGCTTCAGGAGGCCGGGGAATACGCGATCAAGATGGGCCGACCCATTCCGGCTGCAACCGGTGACCTGGCCAAGGATCGCGACACCTGGGTCAGCGAACAGGCCACACTGCGCGTGAGCGGTGCCGGCTTGGCCCCGCTGGCCGCCTTCGATATCAATGCCCAGGCGGCGCAGTTGGCTGAACAGATGCAGACGCGAATTGCAGAGATTGTCCAGCAGGCCAAGCAGGACCCGTTTCTCACGGTCTCTCTGGCCAACCGCGCTCTGAATCTGAATGTGCAGGATCACGCAGCGGTCCAGGCGCAGCGCTTTCATCCACAAGAGATGCAGGCAAGTGTGGCCATCGATGCCCGTGCCGAAGCGTATGCCGACGTCATCGCGCCTTCGCCTGATGCTGCAGTGGCACCGGCGCAAGTGGGCCCTGAAGACACTGCGAAGTGGGCCAACCTGGATGTGCAGGACCTTGCCGTGATTCAGGCAGATCCGCTGCGTGAAATGGCCACTGATACGATGATCAGTAACACGCAGGCGGTGCCTGTGTATGCCGAGCAGATCCAGGCCGCAGGCATTGTTTTAACTCCTGCGGCTCCTGCCGTGGAACAGTCTGCACCGGATTTGAGCGTTGAAGCAGCACCGGCTCCGGCGACACCCGAAGTGCCGACAATGGCAGCTGAATCAGTTGAGACGGCTCCACGTGTCAGCATTGATCCACCGGGCCTGGCCGCTGATGCAGTTGAACCAACAAGTGAAGCCGCCCCGGCATCCGTTGCAGATACCGCCCCGGCTGCCGTCGAGCCAGTATCGAGCATCAATGCAGACGTTCAGCCTGCCTCAGTGAATACCGAGGGGCCTGGCACCTCCGAACCGGCTGCTGCTTTTAATGCCGTGCCGGTCAACGTGGCAGAGAGTCCGACCACCACTGTCGAAGCGCCTTTCGCTGATTTGACTGTTGCCAGTGCGACATCGAACGATCCTGCAACCCCTGCAACCCCTGAGCTTGTGCAAGCTGGACCTGATACAGCGCAGCTGTCGCCAGTTCAGCCGACGGTGGCAGCATCGCCGGCTGTACCGGCGGACGAGCCGATCGAGCCCGCTTTGACTGTCCCGGTTGCGGTGGCCAGCGCTGCTGCTTCTGCGGCTGAACCTGAGCCGCCTGTGAAAGCCGCTGACGATCTGGTTGCTTTGACGCCGCGTCGTCCCGCCGCTGATGAGGCGCCTGCCGCTGAAGCGGTCATGGACTTCATTGACGTCGGCCCGCGTATCGGCAAAGACGAGCCGCCGCTGCAGCCCAGCCAGATTGACAAGGACAACTTGTTGAGCCGCATCACCCCTGAGCCGCAGGGCGACAATTCAGTGCTGTACAAGCTGGACAACGAGCCAGCATTTGTTGACCGAGGCTCGCGCCTGGAGATGGTGCCCGGCGCCGGGCAGAGTGACGAGAAGATCCTCGCAGCGCTGTTGACGGCAGCGCGTTTCTATCGTGGTGAGATTGAATTAACCGGCAGTGACGCGTTCAAGGCCAAAGCGGTCGAGCTGATTGCCCAGAACCGGGTCAACGTCTCGATGAAAAATCCGGCCCAGCAGCTGATGCTCGATCAAGCGCGTCAGGCGCTGGATCTGCCGGTCGTCAAACCCGATGCTATTCACGGCAATACACCCGAACCGTTTGATCGCGCTCCACCGGCAACGCCTGTAATGCATGTCGCGACAGCAGCGGGGTCAATGGCCCCGACAAGCCCGGCAGTACCAGAGCAGCAGGCTGCACCCATGGCGAGCAATAGCGCTGCTGACAATGCGTATGTGCCTTTGGCAGTTTCCGACCCGATCAGTTTTAACCATAGCGCTGCGCAGGCCGGACCTGTCGATGATGCACCGCCTCTTGGGGCAGCACGGCAAACGCCAGAGGCTACACCTGCCAGAGTGAGCGGGGATCAGGCGCCGGGCACAGGCGTGGATCCTTCTATCCATCAGCTCTCCACATCAGCGGCACAGGGTGTCACCGGCAAGGTGTTGAGCTGTGGCAAGGCGCCGTTTCGGTTTGATCCGCAAAACAGTGAGAGCGTGCACCTCAAGCTGCGGACCAAAACCGGTGTGCAGACGTTCTGGGGCATGGAGCTGGCTGGGCTGCTGCGGGAAACGCGCATCGAACCGGGCCGCATGGCTACCCTGCAATACCTGGGCGAGAAGCCGGTCACGGTAAGGGCGCCGGTGAAAGACCCCGAGACAGGGGCGATCCTGCGTTATGAGGACAAGCAAGCCAAACGCAACCAATGGTCGCTGGGGCTGCTCAATGGCACGGCCGTTCGAACGGGGGACGATCAGGGCGTGAGGTTGGTGGCGTATGACGCTGCGCGCTTCGACATGATCCAGCACTCGATCATGACGCAGCTCAATGTGCCGATCGATGCGCCGCCGCGACCTGCTGACGGGTTGTTCTGGATGACCCCCAACGGTCAGGGCAGCTCCAGGGCCGGTGATCCGCTGTCGGCACCGCGACCTGCCGTAGACACGGTGGACGTCGGCAAGCCGGTAATCAGCAGCTGGTCCCCCGATGGCCAGCTGGACATGGCGCTGTTTCGTGGTGACGGTCCATACCTGCAAGGTGTGGTGCGTCAGGGTGATCAGTACCAGCACGTGCTGGTAAGCCTGCCTGGTCATGCCGAGGCGCCGCCAATGGTGATCAACCAGATCACCGAGCAAGGCCTGGTGCCGATCGGGGTGGGCAACGGCATCAACCGTTCCGGCGGTGAGCCAGTGGCGCGTGAGCACATCGCGTTCAAGCTCGACGGCGATCCGGCCGTGCGCGTTGGCAAGCTGGATTTCCCGGCTGAAGTGCCGCCGGCACTGCACGTGCGACTGGGTTTTGATGAACGCTGGAAGGACACCAGCAACCTCCCAAAGTCGTCACCGGCAGCGGCACCCACGGCGCAGCCCAACATGGCGCGACCAGCCTAAAACCTAGAGCAAGGACAACTTCATGATCAAGAAAAGCATGTGCCCGGCACTGCTGATGGTTTTGTGCTGCCTGCCGGTTATCAGCGATGCCGCCGTCTGCCGCTCGGGCGATGCTGCCCAGGCCGGCAGCACGGCGGGTTACGAACAGGCCCGAAAAGCGGACGAGGCATGGGCCGAGCGCGAGCGCACTGTCTCTGACCAGTTGCAGAGCTGCCTTTCGCGCATCCGCACCACCCGCGTCAGCCTGCCGTCCTTTCCCAGCCTGCAGGACATCCTCGATCAGGTGACGGAGCGGGTCTGTCAGGCGGCGGTGGACAAGATCAACAGCCAGATCCCGAGCAGCATCGATCCCTGGCAGCAGTACCAGAACCTGTGAGGCTGTAATGATGCAAACACCCAATGAAACAGCAGCGGTTCCCGAGCAAAGCATGCTGCAGGCGGTTGTCGCGGCGGAGGAACAAGCGTTTCTCCACGCCCAAAATGCCCAGCGGCAACGCGAGCTGGGCGCCGCCTTTGCGCACCGCTGCCTGACCGCGCTGATCTGGAGCGGCAGCGCACTGGTCCTGGCAATCGTGGTGATCGGAATACTGGGCTGGCAGGTGGCTCACCCGCCGGTGTTGTACTTCACCACCGAAAACGGCCGCATCGTGCCGGTCAAGCCCAAGAGTGAGCCGGCATTTAGCGACAACGATGTCGCGGCCTTCGGGGCCGACACCATCCGCGATAGCTTCACCCTGGATTTCATCCACTGGCAGGACCAGATCAACAGGGTCAAGGAAGACTACGACGATGTGGGCTACTCGGGTTACTTCACGGCGCTGAACAGCTCCAACATCCTGGCCTCGGTCAAGAATCAGCGGATGAACCTGTCGGTGGATGTGGGGCCGGGCCGTATCCGGGCCAAAGGGCAGCAGGGTGATATTTACGCCTGGGAATACCAGTACCCGGTGACCTTGAAGCTTGATGGCCAGGTGACGGGCAGTCCGGCGCAGCGCTTTATCTTCACCCAGCGCATTCAGCGCACGGACGTGGATGTGAAACCCAAGGGCCTTGAGGTCGTGCAGCTCATCAGCACCGGCGCCAATTGAAGGAGCATTGATCATGACCGTGAATGATGAAATCCAGGCCGCACTGGCGTGCCCAAGCAGCAGCCTCTGGTTGCGCAATGCCCTGACGTCAGCCCTTGGCCGCGACAGCGTGGATGCTGCCAACGATGCCGAGCGATTGAGTGAGCTGTTGTCACGTCGCTGCGACTGGTTATGGCGATCCATGCCCGTCATCGAGGAGGAGGCGCATGACTCCAGCCTTTGAACAGGCGCTGCACACCTGCCCGTGGCGTCACCCATTCCAATGAAATGCCATGCCGCGCAGATTGCTCACTGCGCCGGCTCATCCTGCAAGGACATCCTATGAAAATCTCAATGGCACTGGCCGTCTGGCTTGTGACGGGCAGTTGTGCCTGGGCGGCAGAGGCGGAAACAGCGCAAACGCCGCCAACGCCGCAAGCACCTGCTGCCGTGCCGGCCACCGGTTGGCAATCCACGGCACCCAAAAGCAAGACGCCTTCGGGCAACGATCCCCTGCCGCCGCCTCGGTCAGCGCTGTACAACCAGGCGGTTGAAGCAACCACCCCTTTGACCCCAGCAGAAACACGCGACCTGCTTAGCAACAAGAATGAGGTTGAGCAGGCCATGAGCGCCCCGCAGATGGCCATCGTGCCGAAGATCAGCGCGTTAACGGTGGACCTGGCGCCGGGGGCCAGCCTGCCGCTGATCCGCACCGCCGTGAACTACCCCAGCTCGATCACCTTCATCGACAGCACGGGCGCGCCCTGGAAACTGGGCGCTGCGCCGATTACCGGTAACCCCAATGCTTTCACGTCTTACTGGATGCCCAACAGCCCGGTGCTGGTCGTTGAAGCGATCAAGCCGTACCAGAGCGGCAACGTCACCGTGTACCTGGATGGGTTGGCTGTGCCGATCGTGCTCACGGTCAGCAGTGGCGAACCCGATACGGCAGCCAAGACCTGGGCGGTAGACAGCCGCCTGGATCTGCGCATCCCGCGTCGTGGACCCAATGCGGTTGCCGGCGCAGCGCCGGAAAGTCGTATTGGGCTGCACGACAGCACCCTTCAGGCGTTTCTCGATGGCATCCCGCCCAAAGATGCACGCCGATTGAAGACCAGCGGCGACGTGCCGGACACCACGGTCTGGCAAATGGGTGATGACCTGTACATCCGCTCGCGAGCGGATATCCGCGACGAGTTCGAGGCCACCCTGTCATCGGCCGACGGCACGCACCTGTGGAAATTGCCGGTGACACCTTACGTGTCCTTTTCGGTGCTCGGACGCACCTCGGCCCTCAACGTGGCACTGGAGTAAATATGGCAAGTGAACAGGATGCAGGACGGGCGCAAAAGCTGACGTGGACGTCCATCGTAGTAGTGATTGGGGGCGTGCTCGTGGGGGGGTATGCCTTGATCACCTGGCTGTACAAAGCGCCGGAGCAAACTTCTCAGGTCAACCTGGATCGGGTCAGCGGCGCTGCTCCTGGCAAGATCAACGAAACACCGGCCTATCGCGAGCAACTGAACGAGTCAAATCGACAAGGCGCTGCGCAGGCTCAAGCCAGCAATGCCTCGTTTGTGGCCAGTCTCAAGCTGGAATCGGAGCCCTATGTGCCGCCGAAGGCGCAAAAGCCGCCAACTGACACCGATGCTGGCAAGGCGGCGCAGCAGGGGGAACAGGGCAGCAACAACGGTGGCAACGGCAATAACAATGGCAATTCCGACCAGAACAGTCGCCGTCAGCAAGCCCTGGACAAGTTCCTCGCCAAACTCAACCCCGATGTGAAGGAACAGCACATCACTGGGCTGCAGACGGCACGGGTGCTGGGCAGTGAAGGTTCCGGGACCGGTCAGGGTGGAGCAGGTGGGGCCGACGGCAGCTATCAGCAGTGGAGTCAGAGCCTAGGCGGAGGGATGCGCACCGTGTCGTCCACCAACGGCGGCATCAATGGCGCGGGCACCAATGCCTCGCAAGTGCCGATCGAAGTAATCCCGCCGTACTGGCGTGCACCGGGCTACATCGACCTCGGGATTGATTCGGACAACAGCACCACGCCGGTGCTTGGCAGGATCGACACCGGCAAATACGCCGGCATCGTGCTCAAGGCGTCTGACGGCGCCAAGTTGACCGGCGAAGGCGTGGTCATCCACTTCAGTGAAATGGCCTACAAGGGCATCAACTACAAGGTCGATGCCTATGCCCTGCAGGAAGACAGCCTGCTGGCCAACGTGGCCACCGACGTGAACCACCGCTACATGTCGCGCATTGTGCTGCCGGCCTTGCTGGGCGGCATCGGTGGCATCGGCGAGATGTATTCGCAAGCCAATACCCAGTTGGTCAGCAATGGTTTTAACAGCCAGGTGGTGCGTCCCGGTTTGCCGGACGGCGCAGCCGTGCTGGGTGCCATGGCAGGCGGCGCTGCAGGACAGGCGGCGAAGGTGCTGACCGAAGACGCCCAGCGCGTGCCGGCCACGCAGGTCACCGTCACCAAGGGCCAGGTTGTGGCCATCCAGTTCATGCGTGGCGTGTACTCAGGCGATGCCATCGCGCCGGGTCAGGGCGGTGATGAAGTTAAGGCTGCCGTGCCAATCCGCTCAACCAGCCAAGCAGCCCTGCAACCCACCTTGCAACCTGCAAGCGACGATCAATGGCGTGCTGCTGCGCGTCAGCAAATTCAGGCTCAACAACTGCGACAGGAGTTTAATCGATGAGTGAATTCAGCCCTCAGGCGGCACCCGTGCCGCCACCGGCATACACGTCCCCGCCCAACGTTGATCAGCATTGGCTCAAGCGCCCAATCATTTGGGGACAGTCCATCCCCTGGCTGACCCTGTATGCGCTGATCCTGATTGCGGCCGGCATCTTTTTCTTCAGGCCTGAGCCTGGTGCCAGTACCAGTGGGCGCGCTTTTGGTAGCCAGGATCTGCAGTCGGCACCGCTCAGCTTTGATACGGCTTCCAGCGTACCGGCCAGCTCAAGCGGTTCAATGGCTCAGGCGGCGGCTTCGGCGTCCAGCCTGGCGCAGATGCAGAACGAGGTGGCTGCCATGATTGCAACCATTCGTACGCACAGCGACGTAAACCGTCAGGCCATCGAGCAGATGGCACTGAAGGTCAACGCAATGGCGGATACCGAGGCACTGCTCAAGCAACAGGTGAGCGAGCTACAGGCGCAAGCCGCGTTGCAGTCCGCTCATAACCTGGTCGCACCTTCCACGCCAGTACGTCGAACGGTCGCCGTCGCCGCCAAGCCGCATGCGGTCGCGCCTTCCAGCCCATTGGCCGGCATGCACTTGAGCGCTGTGCAGAACGGCATGGCCTGGGTGCAATGGCAGGACAAGACCTGGGCGGTCGAGGTCGGGGATACCGTGGGCCCGGTCACCGTGACCGGCATCGATGCCCCGTCCCGCCTGGTGCACACCAGTGCCGGCAAGCTGCAGTGAGGTAGGTCATGTCCGGCTCAAAAGATGCCATTCAGATACTGGTCGCCTTTGCCCACGGGCTGCTAGGTGCCTTCGTCCATCTGATGTTCACCCTCGGCGCTGTGTTCGCGGTAGTGGGATCGATCACTTACCTGGCGCATCAGGCCAATGCGCGCAAAGCGCCGGGGCAGAGTCAGGGGATGGGCAAAACGCTCGCCCTGCTGCTCATCTGCGGCGGTCTGGCTGGACTGGATCAGGTCATCGGCGCGGGTGCCCGGCAACTGGGCTGGCAGAGCGCTTCATTCGAGGCGATCAGTTACGTCGATGTGGGCACCTTCGGTGTCGCCGCCGATGCCGCCAACGCCGTGCTGACCCTGGTCAGGATGCTCGGGGTGATGTTTGCCCTGCAGGGCATGCTCAGCTGGAAACGATCCCTAAAGGACGGCCACACCGGCCTGTCCGCCGGCGAGGATGTTTCCAAAGGCACGCTTAAATTCATCATCGGTGTCCTGTGCGTCTGTAACCCCTACCTGCTCGATGCAGCACAGAAGTCTCTGGGCTTGCTCTGATCAAGCCACACCCCCCGCGCTGACGCGCTCTTCTGCTGTACCGCTTCTGCTTCACCGCTTCATTCGCTCCATCACTCGTTTACTCAAACACTCAATCGAACCAAGGAAACTGAACATGTCCCGACACATGCTGCTGTCTGTATGCGTGCGCGCAACCCTGCTCAAAGACAATCTGGCCCAACACTTCGCCAAGGGCCTGGTGGCCATCGCTGCTGCCTCTCCGGTTTTCGCTCATGCCGATGGCAGCGACCTTGCCGGCATGGTGACCAGTACCGCTACAGGCGGTGTAACGATCACCAAGGGCGCACTGAGCCTGGCCCAGATGGCCGGGGTGATCTTCGTCATCGGCGCCCTGATTGCCGCCAAAAGTAAAAAAGACAACCCGCAGATCAAGGTCTCGCACATCGCCGGCTCGCTGATCTTTGGCGTCTGCCTGATCGCGGTACCGGAAATCATCAAACGCTCGCAAAGCCAGGTCGGCTTGACGCCCATCAACGTGGGCTGATCAGAAGCAGCCGTGCGGTGGCTCTGCCACCGTGCGGCCTTGAGGGTATGGATATGCAAACTGACGCGATCGTGATGCATGACGAAGACGAAGATCAGGACAACCCCGACGCGGATGAGGGAAACCCTGAGGAAATAACGGCTGTCCTGCCGATCGTTGAGCTGGACATCAGCGGCGATATTGACGCACCGGTGCCCATGCCGGCGGCGGGAGAGCGCTGCGAAGGGTGTGCCTTGCACACCACCAAACTGTGGCAGGGCGCGAGGGCCGGGCGGGAAGAACCCCATGCGGTCTGCACGCTGTGTTACCTGACCGGCCACCTGGACAGTGCGACGGCTGCCCATGGCCGACTGGCATTTTTGCCCGGTCTGTCCGCCGCCGATGCACTGCACCTGCAGCGCCATGCGTTGCTGGCCATCCTGGGCGGCGATAAAGCGCAGGTAAAGCAGGGAGAGCGCGTCTGGAAGTGGATGGACCGGCACAGCCGCGAGGTCGAGGTGGCCTGGGGCTCCGCACGCGCCGGTGAGTTTGCCCAGGCCATGAAGCGATTGCCCCCTTTCAAGCGCAGCCAGCTGCAAGCCCAGTTAACAGGCTGCGTGCTGATGCTGCCGGCTGACATGTTCGATGACCTGACCTTGTTGCTGCCTTCGCACAAGACCGTGCAATCGGTCCTGTCTACACGCAGCTGGGCCACCTATACCCGGAGTGATCTGTATGTCTAAAGTGGTTCGCTGGGTGGAAAGCCTCATCACCACCGTTTCACGTTTCGCCGTGTCCCGGGATTTACCCGACTACTGCGACCTGGAGACGGTGATCCGTCTGACCGATGACGATCGCGTGCGCCATCCGGAACTCAAGGCCCCGTTCATTGCGGTCACGGATGCTGGCGACTACTGCACGGTGTATACCGTGGCCGGCAGTTTCTGCGACACCGACGAAAGCGCGGCGGTGGATGCGCCGTATTCCTGGGCTGGGCGGCTGTCGCGCATGACTCAAAACCTGACGGCCTCCTATCGTCGCCACGGGCACAAGATCAGCCTGGTGTTCGATTCGGATCCCGAAGGCGGCGGTGACGAAGTGGCCGCACGCCTGGCCCCGCAATACCGCTCGATCGCCCGGACCGGCATCGACATGTCGCAGATTCTGGGCGAAACGCAGGAAAAGCTTGCGCCGTGGGTCTCGCGTGAGCGCTGTTACCTGGTCTGTTACACCGGTCGCCAGTCGCTGTCCTCGCACGAGCTGGTCGACGAGAACAAACGCCTGAACGCGCTGATCGAGCAGAGCCCGCCAGCGCGCTTTGGGCAAAACCCGGTGCTGGCCGAGTTGACCGGTCTGAAGATCCGTCACGACAGCTTTCTGGATGTGGTGGAGCGCACGTTGAAGGACAACGGCCAGGGCGTAATGATGGAGCGCCTGGACGTTCATGCGGCAGGCCGGGCACTGCGCGAGCAGGTGGACCGGCTGGGCACATCACCGGCCTGGCAGCCGCTGCTGCCCGATGATCCGATCACCCCGCATGGCATCCGCAATGAAGAAGACCACACGCCGTTTCTGGCGCCGTGGCTCAAGTTTCAGCTGATGAACCAGGACATCGAAACCAGGGGCAACAAGGTCTGCGTCAACGGTCTGTGGCACGGCACATTGTCGGTGGAGCTGGCCCCTCAGTCCCCGGAGAGCTTTGCCAAGCTCAAAGCCCTGGTGCCGCGTGAAGTGCCCTGGCGTGTACGCATGGATGTCATGCCCGGCGGCATGGCGGCGCTGCGCACCAAGAAAGGTTTGCTGGACGTCATGGCGTTTGTGCCGGCGCTCAAGCCTATCTGGGCATCGATCGAGACCCTGACCTACATCGAGCAGCAAGAGCCGGTGTGCGTGATGACCATCATGGCCTCCACGTGGGGCCGTACTCAGGAAGCGGTCACGCGTAATCTGACCTTGCTCAAGCAGGCCTTCGAAGCGTGGGGCATCTGTGGGGTGACGCTGACGTTCGGCGATCCGGTCAGGGCCTGGGCTGCAACGCTGTTGGCTTCCAGCAAGGGCAGCGGCATACACCCGCTGTATCCCCCGCTTTCCGAGGCCCTGCACCTGCTGCCACTGACCCGGCCGGCCTCGGCGTGGGAAGAAGATGGCAACGCGTTGTTTCCCACCCTGGACGGCAAGCTGTACCCGGTGGGTTTGGCAACCACCAAGCAGAACAAGCTGACCAACGTCATTTGCGGCTCGCCCGGTCTGGGCAAGTCGGTGCTGCTGAACAAGCTGGGCAACACCCAGATCACCAGCGCCCAGCAGATGCTGCCGTTCTTCGCCGGCGTGGACAAAGGCTTCTCGATGCAAGGGCAGATCATGTTGCTGCGCGATGGGCTGCCGGAGGAGCGCAAGGACGAAGCGATCGGCATCGTGCTGCAGAACAGTCCCAAGCATTGCCGCAACCTGATGGATATTCAGCTAGGCGCCCAATTCCCGATCACGCCTGAGCGCAACTGGATCAAAAACATGATGATGGCCATGTGCATTGATCCCGCCACCGGCATGCCGCCCAATCCGAAAGATACTGCGCAGATCTTTGAGCGGGTGATCAGTCTTGCGTACACCACCAATGCCGAAACCAGTCCGCGTGGCTATGTGCAGGGACTGATACCGGCGGCGGACGAAGCCTTGCGCGCCAGTGGCTTGCTGGACCGGTACCCCTCGCACTGGTGGAGCACCGCGACTTGGTATGAAGTGCGCGATTTGTTGTTTGAGGCCGGCTACGTCAGTGAAGCGCAGCAGGCGCAGTTCCAGGCGGTACCGGAGCTGGCCGACATGACCACCTACCTAAACCATGAAAACGTGAAGACTGCCTTCGGCATGGTCACCCGCGATGGCAGCAAGGATCCGCTGCTGGACTACCTGCGCCGCTGCATGAATGACGCGTGCAACGAATACCGGATGCTGGCAGGGCGGACTCGCTTTGTGATCAGCCCGCGCACGCGGGTCATCGCGATTGACCTAAACAATGTTATGGGCGATGGCAGCGCGGCAGGGCATCTGAAAACCGGGTTGATGTTTCTGTTCGCCGGCGAAGTGGCCGGCGGGCATTTCGTGCTGCCGCAGTACCGGGACGAATTGCTGCAGGCTGTCTCACCCCTTTACCACCCGCTGCACAACGAACGCCTGGAGCAATTGGACCAGGAGGTCAAAACCAAGGTGTACGACGAGCTGCATAACGTCGCCCAGGTGAACTTCATCTTTCCCATGCTGGAAACCCAGGACCGCGAGCAGCGCAAGTTCGGCGTGCGCACTGTGTTGTCTTCACAGTACGTGCGGGACTTTCCCAAGGCCATTCTGCAGTCGGCCAACTCACTGTTCATGATGGAAGTCGATCCACAGGACGAGGCGATGCTGATCGAGCAGTTCAAGATCCCCATGGTCACCATCCGCAACCTGCAGCGCCAGGGTTCGGGCGCTGCACAGGATGGCAGCGGTGTCCCGTTTCTGGGGGTGTTCCGCATCAAGGGTGGCAACACGATGGCGCGCATCCTGAAAAACGCCATGGGCCCGCTGGAACTGTGGGCCCTGAACTCATCGCCTAGCGACAGTGCGCTGCGCAAGATCCTCTACGAAGAGGTAGGGGGAAGCACGGCGCGCTCGATCCTGGCCACGGCATTTCCGCAGGGCTCCGCCGCAAAGGTCATCGAGCTGCGACAACGCCAGGCGCAGGAAGCGGATGCCGGCAACGTCACCCGCACTCTAGCCCGCGAGTTGATCGCCCAGCGCGGTTACAACCTTTAGCAGCACTCAGAACCACCCATTCATAGGACGTTTAAATGAACCATAACCGTTTGTTTATGGCGGTTGCGCTTGCGCTCGCAAGTCAACACGGCTTTGCCGACGTGGTGCCGGTCTACGAGACGGGAAGCCTTCCCATCACCACCCAGGTGGTGCCGGCCATGACCACCATCAGCTCGACCCTGGCTGAAATCCTCAAGACTGATATGCAGATCGGTACGGCCATCGTCCAGGCCAGTGACAAGCAGGCCAGCATTGCTGCAGAGGTGGGCCGGGCACAGCGCGAAGCTGACATCTTCGGCCGCCAGACCGAGCGCTTGGAAAAAGCCCGCACCGGCTACACCGTCCCCGACAGCATCTGCAGTGAATCGGCTTCGGGTGTGGCAGCGACCGTCAACAAAAGCAGCCGGGCCAGTAGCTCGGTACTGGCAAGCGGGCAGGGCCTGAGAAACCCGGCCGTGCAGAAGACCATCGCGTCTCTACCGGTGGATCCGCAGCAGGGCGGCTATCGCAGTGCTGTGGTGCACGCAGGTTATTGCACGGCCGCTGAAGCGGCGCAGTACGGCGGTACGGACCTGTGTCCTTCAGTCTCCAGCCTGCCGGGCGGTGACACCGAAATGCGCTCGCTGATCGACGGCGCCGGCGCTGTGGGGAAGGCGCCTGATCTGACCTTCAACCAGGACCAGATCGATGCGGCCATGGCGTACATGAAGAACTCGGCCAAGCCGGATGTGGCCAGGACGCCTGGCAAGGGGGAGATTCAGACAGCAACGGGTCAGGAGTACCAAGGGCTGCTGACGCAACTGCTGGCCATCTTGAGCGCCGCCATGCAACCGCAACAGGACATGATCGCGGCGAGCAAAGCCAACCCTGCGACTCAGCAGGCGCTGGCCGAGGCGCGCAAGGCCCCCTCTGCCGACAAGTATTTTGCGGCCACGGCCAGCAAGGAGGCGCAGAGCACCGGGCAGATGAGCGAGCGCGAGCTTGAAGCGTTCGAAGTGGGCCGACGCTATGCCAACACCGATTACGAGACCGACCTGCAGCAGATGAGCGGCGACAACCTCATGCGTGAGCTGGTCCGGGTGCAAAGCTTGGGTAACTGGCTGTTGCTGGGCAACAAGAACGAACAGCGCCAGGGCAACGTGATTGCCGGCCAGCAGCTGGCCATCGCGGCCGATGCCAAATACAGACAACAGATGCAGGTGCTATCCGCAAAAATGGCGCCGGGGGTGAGTAGCAATGGAAAATAAACATCAGCATAGCAATGACGCTTCAGCAGGCAGTGATGACCAGCACCCAGCGGGGCCAGGCCTGGGGCGCCGCGTGGGCAAGGTAGGACTGGCGATTATCAACCCGTTTTCCGATCTGGCGGTGATCTACCGCACCGGCATCAAGCCGTTGGGCGTGAAGATGGGCGTTCTGCATGAGCAGGTGGCCCGCCTGCGTGCCCTGCGCAAGAACACGTCGAGTGAGTCGTTGACCTGGGCACAGGCCGTGGCCTGCACCGGACAGTCAGTGGAGCAGCTGCAGGCAGGCTTCAGACGTTTGCGCCGGATCTGGTGGCTGCTCATGGTCGGGATCAGCCCGGTGGCAGTGTTTCTGCTGCTGAATATCCTCATCACCGCTTCCAGCCTGCCGGTACAGACGCTGTTGCGAGCGATCGCGGTAGATGCTGCGCTCGTTACGCTGGCCATGCTCAGCGTGGCCAAGGTGCTGAACAACGACTATCGCCTTTGGCAGCTTGCCAGCCGGCGGGTCAGCATCGAGGAGCAAGGCACGTTCCAGGACTACGCCGCTGAACACCGTATATGGCGACAAGTGGTGACACCTTTCACCTTGTATTGAAATCGGCAACGACGTCCACCCCTCGCAGCGCCCTTCCTTAGCTTCATCTTCCCGGACTTCTATATGAACCTCATCAAACGTATTTGGTGGGTTGGCCTGCTGCTGGTTTTTTCCCTGCCGGCATTGGCTGACACCGTGACCTACAAAACTCTCTCAGAGGCTGCGCAGAGGAACCACGATCTGTCCCGACAGGCCATGGTGATGATCTTCGGCGACGTGGTGGTGCACCCGTTCACGGCCTCTGATCCCACGCTGATTGGCTCGTTGTTTGGCATTCTCAACGGCATTCTGGCGGCCGTAGCGTTCTTCTGGTTCTTCACGATCACCCTCAAGGGCTTTGTGAAAGCAGGCCATGAGGGCCGGGTGTTCAACGGCGGTCGCACCGCCGTGTTCCCGATCATGACACTGGCAGGCTTCATGACGATCGTCCCTACCAAGTCGGGCTGGTCGGTCGCCCAGTTGCTCATGCTCTGGGCCACCTCGACGATGGGCGTCGGTGGCGCCAATCTGCTGACCGACAAAGCCGTGGACATGATCAACAGTGGCTATTCGATGGTGACGCAACCCACGGCGCCGGTGACCCGCTCGGCTGCACGCAGCATTTTCGAGATGAACCTGTGCAAGTACGCCACCAACAGCGAGCTGCAGACGTTGTACAAGGACGGCAAGGCTCGAACCGCGATGATGACTACCAAAGGGGGTAACGGTGAGTACACGATCGGCAACGGCAGCGCAGTGTGTGGCTCGGCCAAGACACCGGACACCGGGCGCACCGGAAGCTGGAACGTGCTGTTCGACAGCAAGGTGGACACGGCGTCGATCGTCACTGCACAGCGCAAAGCACTCGATACAATGCAAAGCTCCCTGGATCAGGCTGCCAATGCCTTTGTGACTACCTACCTGAGTCGTCGTGATCAGGACACCGGCACCTTTCAGGACGCAGAAACGCAGATTCAGAAAGCTGCAGCGGCGTACGAGAATACGGTCAGCCAGGCGATCAATCAGATTGACTACAAGGACTCGTTACAAAAGCAGCTGTCTGCGCAGATCAAGAGTTACGGCTGGCTGGCCCTGGGCAGCTGGTACCACACCTTTGCCACGGCCAACAGCAAGACCAACAGTGTGACGAGCGCTACGCCCGTGGTAAGCGGCATGAGTCAATTGGGTGAAACAGGTACAGGCGATCTGTATGGCCAAGTCATGGCGGCTTACCGTTCGCAACTGCAGAACAGTAACTATACGGCGCCATTAGGATCGCAGCCGGCCATCGACAACGCGGTAGCAAATACAGCAGTTGATCCAAGCTCAGTTTTTGTGAGTATTTTCAAGAACCCCATGCAAAATTTCACGAACTGGGCAGCCACAGGAAAAATAGGCACGGACGCTGATTTTTCGGAGCAAGTAAATCCACTTATCAAAATGCAGGAGATCGGTGACTCAACTTTACTGGCCACTGAAACAGCCCTGGTTGTGTATACCGCTGCCGTGGGCGTAGCGTCGGCGGCAGATAACTCAATTCTTGGAAAGGTCGGCGGGTTTCTTTGGGGCAATGCTGGAGCCATCGTCAAAGATATTCTCGGTGCCCTGTCACCATTGTTCTACTTCGTTGTATTGGCACTGTTCAGTATCGGCTTCTCGTTGGCAGTTTTTCTTCCCGCTGTCCCGTTCCTTAACTGGATGATCGGTGTGTTTAACTGGCTGGTCAGCATTCTGATTGGCTGCGCTGCAGGTTCGATGTGGGCCGCTACGCACGTAGGCGCTGAAGAGGATAAAGGCAGCCGCAGCGCGTATGGCTATGTGTTCCTCATCGACATGATGTTGCGCCCTTCGCTGATGGTCCTGGGCTTTTTTTTCGCAGCGGTCACGGCCACCGCAGGCGGTACGGTCCTCAACATGCTGTTTGCTTCGGCCCTGGCCAATGCCAATGCTGATTCCATCGTCGGTTTGTTCAAGATGATCGGCTGGCTGATGATCTATGCCCGCATCGCGACCTTCGGCGTGACACGCCTTTTCGGGTTGCAAGCCACACTGGCTGACTACGTTATCTCGTTCCTCGGGGGACGTGACGGTGCCAATCTCATGGGCGGCATGGTGGATAACATGAAGAGCATGTTCGGCGCATTTGGATCGAGTGCACAGCGCACCCCAGGGGTAAAACTCCAGCAAGGTAAAGGTGCCGAAAGTGGCAAGGACGGAATCCAGTAGTGGACAACCGATCTGACTAGTGGTATTTTTGGGTATGAGTGATACCCACTATAATTGCAGGGCAAGTTTGTGAAACCTGATGCTCGCACCTACCACCCAGACCCACGCTACCTGTGCTTGTTGATTGAAAAAGCAGGTATCAGCAGAAGAACTGCTGCCAAAAGCTTGGGAATGACCTGGGAGGGATTTAGAAATTACCTGCGGGACGAGTCACATCACTTGTATCGACAGGCAGATTACAGAGTTCAGTTCGCTTTAGAATGCCTTACTGATTTAGATGAATCTGAGTTAACCGCTATCAGGAGTAAATAATGGTCATTCAACGCGTACAAACATCTCCCGAGGCCCTGCTCACGTTGCTGCGCGCTCTTTACGTGGTCTTTGGACTTCCCTCTTTTTTGCTTTTGACGGTGGCAAGTTTTTTGATGGCCGGTGGTCGCTCAGGTCAAGATCGCACGGAGATACTTATGTTTGGTGCGTTGATGTCTTTAGGGGTAATAATCCCGATTGGCTTCTTTGTCTTAACAACCTTAAAACGGCGGCGTTTGCTCACCGATATTGTACAGGCGCTGAACGGGCCTGATAGATTTCTGCCCGACGCCGCTCATGAAGTGTATAGCGAGGGGGTAGGGAAATATTTTGGTATTGATCCTAATATCGGGACTATCCTTTACGTCCATCGGATACGTAAAGGGCAAGTGGACGTAGTAGGACTGAACATGGCTGACTGGACCAGCCGCGAGCTGGAAGGAAAAACGCTGCGGTTGTATACCAAATTCCCTACATTGCCCTGCATCGAAATCTCGACGCCATGGGCGCAGCGGTGGTACGACACACTGGGCGCCATGGAGTACAAGCGCTACAACACCCCCAAGCCTTTTAGCCAGTACGTCAGCGAGCACGTCGAAGCGCTGGAACGTGAAAACAACATTCACATCCCCAAGCTAGCCTGATCCCATCGTTGCAACTCCAGGCTGACTGCGCTTGCACAGCCTCATCCTCCGAAGCCCAACCCCTCCAGCACACCGGTCCTTTTGGCCGGTGTGTTTCTATGTGGACGATACCTATGCAAAACCGACCCCCTCAGAGCAGTTGGGAAGGCGAGCAGGCGCAATTGCTGCTGATCCTCGCCGCAGGCTTTGGCCTGTGCTGGCTGTTCTTCGACTACTTTGTCTACTGGAGCAGCTGGCTGCTGTACTGGCTCTGGCTGATGATCGATTTCCCTTTCACCCACGTGTGGGTGGGCAGCAAAGCCAACCTGCTGGTCAAGCTGGCCAACAACGCCAAAGCGGTCACTTTCGATCAGTGGCTCGGCGTCATGAATCAGACATCGGGCATTCTGTTCGCCTTCCTGATCCCGATCATTCTGCTCAGCAGCTGGAGCCTTGCGCAGCACCCGATGCTGCCATTTCGCAGCAAGCGGCTGATCAGTGCCAAGACACTGCCCAAGCTGGTCAGCGGCTTTGCCCCCTCGATCATCCCGATCGTTGCAGCCTACGGGCCTAACGGCTTGAAGGATGACACCTCCGCAGCCAATGCCTGGGCATTGAAGCCGGAAGAGTTTGCCGAGCAGCACAACCTGGTCGTGCGCAAGGTGCTCGATCGCGATGCCGCGCAGGCTGCGTTCGAAGCCCAGATCGGGCCGGCTCACACGAACTTCGCCGAGTGGCACCCGCATGAGCGAGCCCTGCTTGCAGTGCTAGGGCTGCAGGTGTTTTTGAACGATCGTAAAGCCGCCACCAAGCTGCTCGATGACCTCAATCGCTCCTGCCTGGTGAAGGGCCTGTCGCGAGCCCCAACGTACCTTCCACTATATTCGCTGGCCGACAAGGCCTTTGCGCGGGTGGTGGCCACGTCGGATATGGCGGAGTTACTGGCCATTCACTCGTTCAAACGAACCGCACTGGCCGGGCTCTACGGCCGGGATCTGCGCCTGCCGTCCGCCCGTTTTCGCTGGCTCAAAGGCGTGGACCGCACGCTCTGGTATGCCCTGCACTCGGCTGATACCGCGAAGGTCTACGTTGAAGGGGCCGGCGTGCTCGCTCAGGCACGGGCTGAAGCCCAGGCCAAGAAGCTTGGCTTGCCCTGCGGCGGGTTGAGGGTAGAGAAGGCCGTTGACGGGCTGCACAGCGAGCTGGAGGGCATTGGGCTGATTCATGAGCACGAGTCGATGCCGGAAGCGGCAGCACCACAGGAAGTCGTGCCCTTGCTGCAGGCCATCTACAGCGCTGAAGCGATGCCTGCTGACCTGTAAACCGCTACTGGATCCGTGACCCCCCCCTTCGCGTCAACCACACCTCATTTCGAAGACTGACTACGTGACGCCATTGGCCGCCGCTGCGAAGCCATGCGCGTCGTAGCCTGCATTTAAGGATTCTCATGCAAGCCATTACCCCACCGTTTCAAGCCAATATCGCTGACGACCTGATGACCATCAGATGCGCTCGCGGTGATCATCCGCAGATGCTGGGCCTGATTGATCTGAGTGAGCGCTGCCACTTTGCTCTCGACGGGCAAAACGTGATCTGCATCAGCGAGCTGGGTCAACTGCTCATCCAGGCACCTGAGCACACCGATGTGGCTGCACTGCTGGATTGCATCGAGTCGGCAGTGACCCGCCATAAGAGCGGCAAGCAGCGCCGTACCGTAGAAATGCGTCACAAAGTGCGCCGTGCCAGGATCGCGGGCGGAATGGCGTTGATGGTCTTGGTGGGCCTTGCGGCCGTTCCGGTCGTGCTCGCGTTTTCGATCTGGAGCATCAGCACTCTCATGAATTCCACAGGCCACCAGGCTTCTGCCTTTATGCCGGCATCTAATGTCGCGCAGGTCTCGGCTCAAATCCCCAATACCGCACCTCCTGCAGCCGCCTTGCCGGCAGACCCTGCCGAAGTCGCTGATATTGCCCAAGACGGCTGGACACTGCCCGGCCCCGTGCGCGCCGTCCTGCCGGCGAACCTGCAGATGGCTGCGCAGCGCAAGCTGTTCACGGTCGAGTACTCCAGCGGCCATCCCCGCACGCTGTATGTCTTTGCTGATCCCGAGTGCCCCAACTGCCAGCGCCTTGAGCCTGCCTTGGAAGCCGCTGCCAAAGACTTCAATGTGGTGGTGTTCCCGGTCGCTGTGATTGGCCGGGAAAAGTCGATCGCCTCGATCACCCCGGTGTTGTGCCTGCCGCCTGAGCAGCGCAAGGCAGCCTGGAGTGATCTGTTCGACGTCGGCCACGGCGTGATGGAGCTGGGTAAAGCACAGCAAAGCGCTGCAGTAGAACCGGGTCATTGCGACATCGCCGGCAAGGCGCTGGGCGTCAACGAGGTGGCTTATCAGACCTACCGGATTCCCGGCACGCCGTGGGCCATTGCCGATGACGGCCGGCACGTGTCCCAGGAGGTGCTGCAGAATTCGCTGAAGCTGCAAGCCTTCATGGGCGCAGCGGAGGCGAGCCATGCAGCCCAATAACCATGCCGTGGACCGCGCTCGCATCAACCGGCGCGTTTACCACTCGCCGCTGACCGCCTGGATGATGGGACCGGGTAGCCTGGCGCTGGGCATGCTCGCCGCTGTGGTGGGTGGATTGGTCTACCCGGTCAGCCTTTGGCTGAGCTTTCCGGTGCTGATGTTCTGGGCGCCGGCGCTGCTATTCGCTGACTGGCAGATGCCCATGCGCATGCCGATGGACATGGACCGGCTCGATCCCTCAACCCAACGCCAGGTGCCCGGAAAGCTGTGGGGCTTTCTGCCGATCGCCGTGGCACGCACGACGATGGATAAGGCCGCGGGCATTTTGTACATGGGCTATCTGCGGGGTCAGGATGCAGGCCGCGAGCTGTGGATGAACATGGACGACATGTGCCGGCACATCCTGATGTTCGGCACCACCGGTGCCGGCAAAACCGAAGCGCTTCTGGGGTACGTGCTCGGCCAGCTCGGTTATGGCAAGGGCCTCATCTACACGGACGCCAAGGCGCAGAACGATGTACCGACCGCTATAGCCTCATTGGCCCGTTACTACGGCCGTGAGGACGACGTGCGGCATATGAACTTCATCAACGGTGGTCGCTCGCGTGCCCAGCAGCTCCTTGATGGGAACAAGAGTCGTCCCGAGACCAACACCATCAACGCCTTTGGTCTCGCCCAGGAGTCCTACATCACCAACCTGATGGACTCGATGTTGCCACCTGCGGGTAGCGACAGTACCTGGCAGGACAAGGCCAAGGCGATGATCCAGGCCCTGGTCTTTTCCCTGGTCTACAAATGCCGCCGGGAAGGCAAGGTCATGTCGCAGCGCACGATCCAGGCACACATGCCCCTGCGCGCCATTGCCAAGCTTTACATCCAGTCGGTGGAAGAGGAGTGGCACGAAGAAGCCAGGCTACCTATCGAAAACTACCTGAACATGCTGGCAGGTTTTGACCTGACCAAAGTGGACTCACCGTCCGAATGGGCAGCAGAAAGCGTGAACCAGCACGGTTACCTGATCCAGCAATTCAGCCGCATGCTGTCGATGTTCAACGACATGTACGGGCATGTGTTTGCGCTCGATGCCGGCGACATCGACCTCAAGGACGTGATCCACAATGATCGCATCCTCATGGTGCTGATCCCGGCGCTGGAACTGTCCGCCAGTGAGGCCTCAACGCTGGGCCGACTGTATGTGTCGCAAATAGCCATGATTCTCAGCCAGGATCTAGGCGAAAAAATTGAAGGTAAAGCCGAAGACATCCTGGTGGTGCGCAAGTACAAGGACCGCTTCCCGTTTCTCTGGTTCATGGATGAGATTGGTGCCATCTATACCGAGAAGGTCGGTGAGCTGGCCACGCAGGTGCGTTCCCTGGGCATCTGTCTGTTGCTCGCCGGGCAAGAGGCACAGCGTTTGAAATCCGCTGCCGGCGACAAGGTCTGGACCCTGATTGCCAACATGGGCACGCGCATCACTGGCAAGATCATGGACCCCAAGGACACTCTGGAAATTCTGCAGCTGATGGCGGGCAAAGAGGTCGTGTCAGAAGTCAGCGGCATGGTGCGGCACGCCGGCGTGCTGGGCAGCAGCTGGCAGGACTCGGACTCCCTGAACCTGCGCGAGCACAACAAAGTCAGCGTGGAAGAGGTGCAAAAGCTGCAGGAAGGCGAAAACATCACCTTGTTCAAGGGTGAAGTCATCCGGGGCAGCTCGCTGTACATCCCCGACGTCGACAAGTTGTCCAAAGAGGCCATCCGCATCAACCGCTTCATCGAGGTAGCCCCTCCGTCCCTGGAGGAGCTGCTGGCCACGGCGCCGGAGAGAATCCGTCGCAGCTACCCCCGCGCCGGGCGAATCCAGCAGATTCTGTTTCACCTTAAATCCAAGCCTGGTCGAGCGGATCTGCAGAACCTGGTACTGATCGATCCAACTTTGGCAGCGCTGAACGAGCTGGAGGAGGAATGGCAGCACATCTGGCGTCGCACACCTGGCGCGGCCGTGCGCAGTTCGCTGCTCTGGCATACGGCGCTGGGCAATATCCCAAACAAAGGCCGTGGTTACCGGGCACAGGTCGATGAAGCGCAGTCGCTGACGGTTGGCCTGAGGCGACTGGATGCCTACAGCGGGCAGCACGTGCAGGCCGCTAGACCCGAAGAGAACAAACGTACTCCACAGCACTGAGAACAAGGCAGATAGACGATGAGCAATGTTTCTGCCCTGTTGCGCTGCGTGGGTGAATCACCCGCCTCACGCGGTGCCCGCAAGGCCCACAGCTGTGTGCCGGCCAGTCATACCGGGCCGTGTGACCTGCAATACGAACTGGGCGGACGTACCCACGTCGCCCGTTTCAAGAGCTATCAGCAGGCATTGACGGCTGCGACGCTGGCCATCTTCTGCGAGGTGCACGAGTATGGCCGCGTGCTGATTCGTGCCGGCACAGATCCTGAATCCTCGCAGCGCTTTCCCAACGCAATGACCTGGCGTCAGGCGCAGGCCTGACCTAACCCCGAAACATCATTCATCACACCGCCTGGTTCCAGGCAGTGCGAACTCGCTCATCCCGAAATGGAGCAATCTCATGGCACGTGGCGTCAACAAAGTCATCCTGGTGGGTACTTGTGGCCAAGATCCGGAAACCCGGTACATGCCCAACGGTAACGCGGTCACCAACCTCTCGCTGGCCACCAGTGAGCAATGGACCGACAAGCAGACCGGCCAGAAAGTCGAGAAGACTGAATGGCACCGTGTGTCGCTGTTCGGCAAGGTTGCTGAAATCGCCGGCGAATACCTGCGCAAGGGCTCGCAGGTCTACATCGAGGGCAAGCTACAGACCCGCGAATGGGAGAAAGACGGCATCAAGCGTTACACCACGGAAGTCATCGTGGACATGCAAGGCACTCTGCAGCTGCTCGGCAGCCGGCCGCAAGGCGATAACGGACAACGGCCAGCGTCGAGTCACTCTCAGAACTCGGCGCCGCGATCGCAGCACGCTCAGCCGCAGCGTGACGCACGACCGGCTCCGCAGCCCGTGCCGCAATCAAGTCCTGAGGATTTTCCAGACGATGACATCCCGTTCATGGATCCCTACCGCTTTAGCGCTCTGCTGGTCTAGCTGGGGGTTTGCAGCCTGGAGAATATTCAGGCGGCAGCATCACTCCCTATCC
Source organism: Pseudomonas sp. W2-17 (assembly GCF_041060445.1). NCBI lineage: Bacteria > Pseudomonadati > Pseudomonadota > Gammaproteobacteria > Pseudomonadales > Pseudomonadaceae > Pseudomonas > Pseudomonas sp. W2-17. The sequence goes on from NZ_JAUFNS010000024.1 coordinate 68,715, forward strand.
GTTACGTCCGCTCCACCCAACGCTCTAGAACCTGAGCAAGAGCACGGCATCACCCAGTGTGCATCGTCCAGCAGATCCCGCGTAATAGCTGGACGGTCACACCATTCCGTAGCGCATTCTTGCTTTCAGGGTTATCAAGCCGCTTTACCAACGGTTAGACACTCACACGCTTCTCGCGCTCATGAAATCTGGATTTCCTGCGATAACCAGCGTGCTCAGACGGTATTTTGAGCAGTTCCTAAGCATGAATTTGCTTTTTTGTGCATGTGGGAATATTGTTGCCGCAGATTTTTACAGTTCGAGGATGCTATGGCCGTCGATCTATCAGGAATGCGTGACCTCTACCGTGAAGGTGCCTTGAAGGCGGCTTTCATTGCCCCTGCTCCTATGGAACCAGGCGGCTGGATTCTTCTGGTTGATCGAAATGACGGGTCGAAGGACTACATGGCCATCGCTCGCAAGGAGCGTTATAAGGTTTATATGAGTCTCGAAGCGGTCCATGCGGACCTTGCGCGTGTTGGTTTTGAGAAAGCGGAGCTTTTAGTGGCATAGCAAAATCGTAGAAACCAAAAAGCCCGGCTGGTAACCGGGCTTTTTGGACAATCCAGAACAGGTGATCAACTTTCGCGGGTTAAACCTGTTCTCCACACATTTGGTGAGCCGATTATGGCGCGCACTGCGGCTTCGTGCAAGTTGCAGAAAGCGAATAGTCACTGCTCACCGCTGAACGGCGGCACATGGACATGATTCAAACAAACAGAGGTGCAATGGATCCCAAAAGCACCGAGCACCGCTCCCCTGTTACATCTCCTTCCCCCTGCGTTTGCTACTCGGCATTTGGCCTATTGGTCTCTGGCGGTGCGGCATGAAACGCAACCTCACCATCGTAAAACTAAACCCCGCTGACCCTCATTCCGCCCTGCGCAGATCCGCCCGGCAAATGCCGGCACGCTATGCCACTGTTCGTCACCTCAGTGAAAAGCAACTGCGCAATCCTCTGATCCGTTCGGCTTACGAAAGGCTGAGCAACATGGTCACCTACCGTGGCCGATACCTGCGCGAGCTGGATTCAGTGCATGGAGATCGGCGTACCCGCGTCGAGGTCTTTCAGGCCATCGAGCGCGTCGCCGAGCAGCTGCTGGTGCGCCTGGATCTGGCCAACAGTGTCCTGGGCTATATCGATCCCGAAAACGGCCGCTACGTCCTCAACACCCAGCGCAACATCGCCGAGGACGCCGGCACTATCTCAGCGCCTGCGCTGTGCCGTCTGTTCAAGACCTTGGAAGCCGCCGGCTACGTCTATCGCCGGATCGAGCGCATACGCCTCGACGAAAAGGACGAGTACGGCCTGCACCTGGTGCGCACCCGCGTGCTCATCCGTTTTACCAAGCAGTTCTGGGCCGATCTGGGCCTGCGCTACGTCTATGAGCGCGTGCAGAACGCAGCCAAGAAGCGCCGCGATGTGCAGTTGCGTGAGATTGGTCAGCGCCGCATGGCTGAAATCGAACGTCATTCCCTGGATCTGCAGCGCCGCACTATCTCTCGCAAGCGCTGGCAGGCCAAGGAAGCCCGTGACGCACGTGATCCAGCGCAAGCGCAGCTAGCCCTGCCGCAACAGGCTGCAGCTGCTGCAAAACAGCCTGAGCCCGACATTCTTCCCGAACGTATGACCGGTCACCAAGCGCTGAAGGCCATTGGCGCCTTGCTCAACCGGAAACCCGCCGGCAGCTGATTCGCCGGTGATCTGATCGGCAGAGCCACGTCCACTCGTTAACAGAGCGGTAGGACGTTAGACGGCTGCACCTTTTTTTCGTATCTGCTCACGCGGAGGCTTGCGCTCGCCTGCAATTCGGGTCGACGCATGCTGGTGTTCGAGCTGTGCTCAGTGGATGGGAAAAGCGCTGCACAGAGCGTCGATTTGCCCCCCACGCGACCCCTTTTAGGGAGGTGGCCACGCAGCAGCAGGCACCGCCTGTGGATGATTTGAGTTAGATGGAATTTTATACCCCTGTCAGTTAACCCCTTCGGGATAAAAAAGAGTTTTCCGAGGTGAAACACCTCGAACAGCAGTAATGCACCGCGCACTTCGTGCCTTCGGCACGGCGCGGTAACGCTACCTCAAGACTCAAAGAAAGCCCGTCTAAGCGGCCCAGGGCGATAAAGCTGCCCTGCCCTGGCCTACGGCCACCCTGCGGGCGCTAAGACCCGGATAAATCGCCCCCGACCGGCAAGCCGGCCGCGTGCTCAACCGGGCGCGTGTGCGCGCTGGCTTATGAAAGGGACATTAACCGCGAGTGCCGCTATGTGCCTTCGGTGAAGGCATGCATTTTGAAATCTCGGCCCGGCCTCCAGTCATATTGAGCCTCCGACGACGATTCAGGGCTTTTGCAGGCGACTGCAGATGGTGTCCAGGCTGGCCCAAGGGTTAGCGGTCTGTGAGCCGTTGTCGCAACCGGAGCTGTGCGGGAAATCGTTGTGTTTGAAAAGCTCATGCTGCCGGGCGTTGCAGCGCCTGTCATTACTGCGGCTGTCGGATGGTGCTTGCAGCCGTTTAAACCATTACGATACTGTACGCACATACAGCTAACTGAGTTTCGTTTCATGGCAAAGGCATCTGCACCTCGTCCCCCGACGTCCTACGAGCTGCTGGCGATCAGGCTGCAGAAGGCAATCAACAACCCAACGTCGCAGAAGCGCAAATACGCGATTCTGGAACGTTTGCCTGACGACCGCGCGGACGATTGGGCGCAGATCCTGGAAGAGCTGGATGATGCCGATAACGTGACGGTGGCCCACCGGGATGATGGCGGTGTCCAGGTGTTCTGGACGGTTGTTAACGACGACTGACGCAAGACTCTCATTCGGCCCGCCCTGTGCGGGTTTTTTTTCCACCTCGTGCAGGGTCATGGCATGGCATTTTCGATTTTGGGACAACTGCAGGAAGGAGCCAGCAAGATGCCGCTCTACTCTTTCCAGGTGCCTGCCGGTTTCCCCTCCCCAGCTGCCGATCACATCGAAAAACATCTTTCGCTCGATGAGCTGTTCGAGATTCGGGCGCCGCACGTGTACTTGGTGAAGATCGAGGGTGACAGCATGGAAGGTGCCGGCATCTTTACGGGCGACCTGGTGATCGTCGACCGTAGCCGGTATGCAGAGCATGGCGATATCGTTATCGCTGCGCTGAACGATGAGCCCGTGTGCAAACGCCTCTACATGCGCGACGACCGTGTGATGCTGCAGTCGGAAAATTCCCGGTACCCGGCTCGCCACGTCATGGAATGCGACGAGCTGGCCATCTGGGGTGTGGTTCGCTACAGCATTCGCGATCATGAAAAAACTTGAGCCTGTATTCGCGCTTATCGACTGCAACAGCTTTTATGCGAGCTGCGAGCGTGTGTTTCGTCCGGACCTGGCCAAGGTCCCGATCGTCGTCCTAAGCAACAACGATGGCTGCGTGATTGCCCGCAGCTATGACGCCAAACCCTTCGTGAAGATGGGCGCGCCGTATTTTCAGATCAAGGATCTGCTGCGCCGGCACGGCATCGTCGCGTTTAGCAGCAACTACGCGTTGTACGGCGATATCTCCGAGCGCGTGATGAGCGTCATTGAATCGATGGTGCCGGACTCCGAGACCTACAGCATTGACGAAAAATTTGCTGACCTGACCGGCATCCCGGGCGACCTGACCCAGTTCGGGCGGCAGATCCGCAGCAAGGTGCTGATGCACACTGGCATTCCCGTGGGAGTGGGCATCGCGCATACCAAGACCTTGGCCAAGCTGGCCAATCACACCGCCAAGAAGCTGCAGAACCAAACCGGCGGCGTCGTGGACATCTGCGACCCAGCGAAACGCGACTGGGTGCTAAAGCGCTGCGATGTGGGGGATGTCTGGGGTGTCGGCAAACGCATGAAGGCTCACCTGGAAATTATGGGCATCAAGAAGGCCATGGACCTGGCCCAGGCCGACCCTACAACGCTCGGCCGTAAGTTCAGCGTGGTGATCGAGAAGACTGCCCGTGAGCTGGCCGGCGTATCGTGCCTGGAGCTGGCTGATGCCGACCCCCCAAAGCAGGAAATCTGCTGCAGTCGGATGTTCGGCAAGCGGTTGAGTGAGATTGAGCCCATTCGCGAAGCGGTGGCCACCTACATGCAGCGCGCAGCGGAGAAGCTGCGCGCCCAGCACTCGCTGTGCAAGAAGGTCCGCGTCAGCATCCGCACGGGCATGTTCAATCCCGATGAAGCCAAGTACGCCAATGGCGCCCTTGTGGAACTGCCCTACCCTACCAATGACGTGCGGCTGATGACCAAGGCCGCGATTCAGGCGGTGGATCGTTTGTTTCGTCCTGGTTATCGCTACAGCAAGGCCGAGGTGCTGCTGATGGATCTACGTCAGCCAGGTGAATTCACTGACGATCTGTTTGCCCAGGTCCAGCCGGCTACGGCCGATCGCATCATGGGGGTGCTCGATGAAATCAACGAGCGTTGGGGCCGTGGCACGCTGCGCGCTGCAAGTGTGCCGGCGGATCCGGACTGGGCTATGCGACGTGAGCTGATGAGTCAGAGTTTCACCACCCGCCTCGATCAGTTGTGGATTGCAAAGGCGAACTGATCGACTTCGCACAAGCTAGGTCCTGCGACGATCCCGATGGTGGTTAGTCGAAGCTTCAACTGGCCAGCTCGGCCAATTCTCGGTCTTGAAGCCTGCCACCCTCTGAGGGTTGATCAATGTGCAGCCACTACGAAGCGCCCTCCCCTGCAGCGCTGGCTGAAGCCTTTGGCGTTGAGCCCTACGAGCAGCTAAAGCTCAATCTTTGGCCTGGCTACTTCGGCCCCTTCCTGCGCATGCCTCATGACAGTGAGGAGTTAGAAGGTTCGACTGCTGGTTTTGAGGTCGAATCCGGCTCCTTTGGCCTGATCCCGGGATGGAGTAAGGACGACAAGATCGCTCGACGGACCTACAACGCCCGATCGGAGACGGTGGCCAGCAAACCATCTTTCCGGAACGCCTGGCGTCATGGCCAACACTGCATCATTCCTGCTGCAGCCATCTATGAACCCGACTGGCGTAGTGGCAAGGCTGTGCCTACTAGGATAGAACGCGCTGATGGGGAGATTATGGGGATCGCGTGCTTATGGGAGCGCTGGAAAAACGCAGATGGGGAAATCGTATTGAGCTACACGATGCTGACCATCAATGCGGATGACCATACTTTCATGCGCGACTATCACCAGGTCGACCACGAGAAAAGAATGGTGGTGATACTACCCAAGGGTGCGTATCGCGACTGGTTGAAAGCCGCACCTGGCGAAAGCATGGAGTTCATGCGTCAGTACCCTGCTGATTGTCTGTCCGTGTCCAACCATAACGACCATTAAGCAGATCGAAACAGATCCACCCCTCCCCTGCGCTTGCTCAAGCCCTGGCAGTAGCTAATTACTAATTCATATTTGTTAATTACCATTAAATAAGGCCCATAAGGGCCTATTCTCTGCTTGCATATAGGCCCTTATGGGCCTATTATGTGCTTGTTGGTGGCACGCAGAGAGCCACTCGAACCTGAGGAGGCTAGCCGTTGCCACCGCAAGGAACGAGATGAGACTTTCAGATGTAGCGACCATTCGGACGGATTTTCCAGAAGCTCATTTTTGGATTACCCGCCGGGGCTCAGCGGATCGATGTGGAGCGCCAGTACGAGAGTTCAATCCTGAACACATCGGCATACAGGTGAACCGTATAGATATGCTTCTCCCTGACTTCCTTTTCTATTCATTGGTGCATGTACATCAATCTGGTTACTGGAAAAGGTTAGCAACAGGGACGCTGAGTTTGGTCAACATCCGTGTTTCAGACGTTCAGCGGATCGAGCTGTCGCCACGGTAAGGGGAGGGGCCTCACGGCCCCATTCTCTGAAGCTGCGAGAAATGAGTCGAGTAATTGGTAATTGGTAATTGG